>NZ_WPDC01000005.1:0-94261 GCF_035615595.1 Vibrio sp. R-1
GGGTGTTTTCTTTTCATTTTCTGAAAAGCTTAAGTGATGTTTTCCCAACACATCGCTCAAGTGCGGAGCGCATCTTATCAAACTCGCTCTCTCTGTAAACTGTTTTTTTAGCAAATTGAATCGAATGATGGCTTTTTGGGCAAAGACGCAAATAATTGACCATTTTAGCTGCTTAAGTCACAGCGAACCTTACACTTTTACTGGCAATCTTTACGTTCCTTGACGTTTCAGTTGCGTATAACTCGCTACAATATAAACGGATTTTTTAGACACTAAGCCAAATCATGAACAAAAACACTGTACTTTCATTGACCTTACTGACCCTGCTAATGAACAGCGCTGTGCTATCGGCCAAAGAGCCAAACCAGCCGCCCACGATTTCTGTTGTGACAGAGTCGGTTCAATCCCAGCAAATTTCTCAATCTCTTTCTGTTGTGGGTAAGCTTAAAGCCGAGCAATCGGTCGATATTGCCGCCGAAGTGGCGGGTAAAGTGAACATGATTGCGGTGCAAGCCAATCAGCAAGTCAAAAAAGATCAGATTCTGATCAAATTAGATGATGACAAAGCTCAAGCGGCCTTGGTGGAAGCGAAAGCTTATTTACAAGATGAGCAGCGTAAACTGACGGAATACGAGCGCTTGCTAAAACGTAATGCGATTACGCCCACGGAAATTGATGCACAGCGCGCCCGCGTGGAGATTGGTCAAGCGAGATTGAATGCCGCTCAGGCCAATTTGGCCGATTTACACATTACTGCTCCTTTTGATGGCACGGTTGGGTTTATCGATTTTAGCCGCGGTAAGTGGGTGAGTGCGGGCTCTGAATTACTGACGCTGGATAATCTTTCCTTGATGCAGCTCGATCTGCAAATTCCAGAACGTTATCTGCCACAGTTAAGTAAGGGCATGAAGGTGCAAGGCAGTAGCGAAGCGTGGCCAAACGTGCAGTTTGAAGGTTCGGTGGTGGCTGTGGATTCGCGTATCAATCAAGAAACCTTAAATTTACGAGTGCGCGTGCATTTCCCCAATCCAGATCAGCGCCTCAAGCCGGGCATGTTGATGTCGGCACGCATCCATTTCCCCGCTATTAGTGCACCTATTATTCCAGTGCAGGCTCTTGAGTATTCCGGCACCAAACGTTTTGTTTACGTGATTGGTGAAGACAATGTATCCAAACGACGTGAAGTGAGTCTGGGCGCTCGGGTTGAAAATCAGGTCGTGATTGAGAAAGGCTTACAGATTGGTGAGAAAATTGTCGTTCAAGGTATAGTCAATATGCGTGACAACGCGCGTGTTAGCGAAGTCACCGTAGAAGGGCGTCCGCTGAAGAAGGATGACAAATAATGTGGTTGTCAGATGTATCGGTAAAGCGCCCTGTCGCAGCGTTAGTACTGAGTATGTTGCTGTGCGTGTTTGGTGTGGTCTCTTTCACTAAACTCGCAGTACGTGAAATGCCGGATATTGAAAGCCCTGTGGTATCGGTTTCCACCCGTTATCAAGGCGCTTCGGCCACCATCATTGAAAGTCAGATCACCAGCGTGCTGGAGGATCAATTAGCGGGCATCAGTGGGATTGATGAGATTACCTCAGTTAGCCGCAACGGTATGTCTCGTATCACGGTGACTTTCGAGCTTGGTTATGATCTCAATACCGGTGTGAGTGACATTCGTGATGCGGTAGCTCGGGCGCAGCGTTCACTGCCTGAAGAAGCGGACGATCCGCAGGTGTTCAAGAATAATGGCTCTGGTCAGGCGTCGGTCTATATCAATCTCAGTTCCTCAGAAATGGATCGCACTCAGTTGACCGATTACATCGAGCGGGTGTTGCTCGATCGGTTTAGCTTGATCTCCGGTGTGAGTTCGGTGGATGTCTCTGGCGGCCTCTATAAAGTGATGTATGTACGCATCAAGCCAGAACTGATGGCGGGGCGCGGCGTTGCGACCAGCGATATTTCCGATGCACTCAACAAAGAGAACCTCGAAAGTCCCGGGGGGCAGGTTCGCAACGATTCGACCGTGATGTCGGTGCGTACCGCGCGCGGTTATCAATCTGCTGAAGATTTTGAGTATCTGGTGGTGAAACGTGCCAGTGATGGTACTCCCATCTACCTCAAAGATGTTGCGGATGTGTTTATTGGGGCGGAAAACGAAAACTCGACCTTTAAAAGTGATGGCATCGTCAACGTGAGCATGGGGATTGTGCCGCAATCCGACGCGAACCCGCTGGAAGTGGCGAAGCGCGTGCATGAAGAAGTGGATAAGGTTCAGCAGTTTTTACCCAAGGGTACCCGTTTAGCCATTGACTATGACTCAACGGTGTTTATTGAGCGCTCAATAAGCGAGGTGTATAGCACACTCTTTATCACGGGTGGCTTAGTGATTTTGGTGTTGTACATTTTTATCGGCCAGTTGCGAGCCACCTTAATTCCTGCGGTAACGGTTCCGGTTTCGCTGATCTCGGCCTTTATGGCTGCGTACTACTTCGGATTTTCTATTAACCTCATCACCTTAATGGCGCTGATCTTATCGATTGGTCTGGTGGTCGATGATGCCATCGTGGTCGTTGAAAATATTTTTCACCACATTGAACGGGGCGAAAAACCTCTTTTAGCCGCCTACAAAGGTACACGAGAAGTTGGCTTTGCCGTGATAGCCACGACTTTGGTACTGGTGATGGTGTTTCTGCCGATCTCGTTTATGGACGGGATGGTTGGACTCCTGTTCACTGAATTCTCCGTACTACTGGCGATGGCCGTGATTTTCTCTTCTCTGATCGCGTTAACGCTGACGCCAGTGCTTGGTAGTAAGCTTTTAAAAGCCAATGTAAAACCGGGACGTTTTAATCAGTTGATTGATAGGCTGTTCGCACGACTGGAATCGGGCTATCGCCAAGTGGTAAGCCGAGCCATTCGTTGGCGTTGGGCGGCGCCGGTTGTGATTGCGGCTTGTATTGGTGGTAGTTATGGTTTGATGCAGCTGGTGCCAGCTCAGCTAACCCCTTCCGAAGATCGCGGTGTGATTTTCTCTTTTGTGCGTGGTGCTGATGCCACCAGTTATAACCGCATGGCGGCTAATATGGATTTGGTTGAGCAGCGGTTGATGCCCTTATTGGGTCAAGGCTTTTTGAAATCGTTTAGTATTCAATCACCTGCTTTTGGTGGTAACGCAGGTGACCAAACCGGTTTCGTGATCATGATCCTTGAGGATTGGAATGATCGCACCGTTACTGCTCAGGAAGCATTAAGCCAAGTACGTAAAGCCTTAGCGGGGATTCCTGATGTGCGAGTATTCCCATTCATGCCCGGTTTTCGTGGGGGCTCTAATGAGCCTGTACAGTTTGTGCTTGGTGGCTCGGATTATAGCGAGCTCAAAACGTGGGCTGAGAAGTTAGAAGAGGAAGCGGAGAAGTCACCGTTTATGACGGGGGCTGATATCGATTACTCAGAAAAAACGCCAGAGTTGGTGGTGACGATTGATAAGCAGCGCGCGGCGGAATTAGGGATAAGCGTAAAATCGATCTCCGATACGTTAGAGGTGATGCTGGGTGGCAAAAAAGTGACGACCTTCGTTGAGCGTGGTGAAGAGTATGATGTGTATCTGCGCGGGGATGAAAACAGCTTCAACAATGCGGCGGATTTAAGCCAAATCTATATGCGAACCGCAACCGGTGAACTGGTGACACTGGATACGGTGACGCGTATTGATGAAGTGGCGTCAGCGATTCGTTTGGCGCACTACAATAAACAGAAATCCATCACCATTACCGCAAACCTAGAGGCTGGGTACACGTTAGGGCAAGCGCTCGATTTTCTTGACCAAAAAGCGCAAGAAATACTGCCAAATGATATCTCCGTTAGCTACTCGGGTGAGTCGAAAGATTTCAAAGAGAACCAATCAAGCGTGGCCATTGTGTTTGCACTGGCGCTGCTGGTTGCCTATTTGGTGCTGGCTGCTCAGTTTGAAAGCTTTATCAACCCGCTGGTGGTAATGCTGACGGTACCTATGGGGGTGTTTGGCGGTTTCCTTGGGCTGTTTGTAATGGGACAAGGGATGAACATTTACAGCCAGATTGGCATGATCATGCTGATTGGTATGGTCACCAAAAATGGCATTTTGATTGTCGAATTTGCTAACCAACTGCGTGATCGCGGTGTTGAATTTGAAAAGGCGATCATTGATGCATCGGCGCGCCGTTTGCGTCCAATCCTGATGACGGCTTTTACGACACTGGCTGGCTCTATTCCTTTGATCGTCTCAACAGGTGCAGGCTATGAGAGCCGAATTGCGGTCGGTACGGTGATTTTCTTTGGGATGGGGTTTGCAACCTTAGTGACCTTGTTGGTGATTCCTGCCATGTATCGCTTGATTTCTGGTTCAACCCAAGCCCCCGGTCATGTTGAAGCAGAGCTCAACCATGAGCTGCAACAAGATGTGAAAGGCCGCGCTCAACACTAGATTTGGTTCTCCCATCGCTTTGTGTAGTGGGAAGATTTATATCTGCTGCAATGGATGGATATTGTTGTATTAGCAATATCCATCCATTTTTTCCTATCCTTATCCTATTGATGCAGCCGTGTTATTTACGTTGATGCTTATGCACTCGATGACCACCTAGCTGCAACTTTAAGTCTTTTGGGCATTTAACGAAGATGTCAACCTTCATTTATTAGTAAATATGCCCTGTCGTATTATTGATTCAAACCGATGGCTTTTAATACTAATACAATAAATAAAACTACTTTCGTTTTACTGCTTTAGTTCTAATTAATATCCAGCTCAATTATGAGACAGACATTATTGGTAAGCTTAGGATACTCTGATAGTAGGTAGGTTGCGTATTGCTTTAACAATATTAAATCATGTGCGTAGTTGGTGTATGAAGGTTAAAGGTTTATCAGTATTAGTCGTGTGTGCAGGTAATTTGTGTCGTTCACCAATGGCAGAGATTATTTTACGCGATAAGATCCGGCAGAAACGGTTGAATATCCAAGTACGTAGTGCTGGCACGCTAAAGACAGGAAAAACAATGCCTGATGATAAAGCGTTACAAGCGTTACAGGATTATGGGTATCACCCTATGGTCAACCCAGTCCAGCAAGTGACTCAACAAGACTTTATCGAGCATGATTTTATCTATGCTATGGATAGGACCAATCTTGCTGATTTGCTCGATATCTGTCCTGCAGAGCATAAAAACAAGCTGGCTCTTTTTCTTAGCAAGGCGAATCGAAAAGAAAAAGAAGTACCCGATCCCTATCGGCGCAATAGTGAATTTTTTCAACGTACAGCTTTGTTGATTGAATCTGGAGCGGTGGCTTTGGTTGATTCTTGGCAAGAGCAGGGGTTAAGTAATGAGTACAACGAAAGTTTACAGAGAAGTTAAGCTTTTTGTATGTTCTTTTTTGCCTTGAGGAAAACCATAAGGTTTCAAGTAAATACGATTATTAATAACGAAAGAATTTAAATAATAAGCTGACATACATTGGTAATCTCTCTCGTTGAGATTAAATACAACAACACGAAATAATTCAGTGTTCGCTTATGTATATGTTCCTTATTTAAGGAGCAGTGGGATTTTATTGCTTGAATTTTGTGAAATTTCTTTTTTAAAGAGGATGTGGGGAAGTGAAAAAAGTTCTCATCGTATTTGGTACGCGCCCAGAGGCAATCAAAATGGCACCTTTGGTGCAGCAACTCTGTGAAGACAATCGTTTTGTCGCCAAGGTATGTGTAACGGGCCAACACCGTGAGATGTTAGATCAGGTATTAGAGCTGTTTTCGATTACGCCTGATTTTGATCTCAACATCATGGAGCCAGGGCAAACACTCAATGGCGTGACCAGCAAAATCTTGCTCGGTATGCAGCAAGTGTTGAGTAGTGAACAGCCAGATGTGGTTTTAGTGCATGGTGATACCGCTACTACTTTTGCAGCCTCTTTAGCCGCGTATTATCAACAAATTCCGGTAGGGCATGTTGAAGCGGGTCTGAGAACGGGCAATATCTATTCCCCTTGGCCTGAAGAAGGTAACCGCAAACTCACGGCTGCACTCACGCAGTACCACTTTGCACCCACTGAAACTTCGCGTGCCAATCTGCTGCAAGAAAACTACAACGCAGAGAATATTTTCGTCACTGGCAATACGGTGATTGATGCGTTGTTGGCTGTGCGTGAAAAGATCCATACCGATATGGATCTACAAGCCACTTTAGAGAGTCAGTTTCCAATGCTTGATGCGAGCAAAAAGCTGATCTTGGTAACAGGACACCGCCGTGAAAGTTTTGGTGGTGGCTTTGAGCGTATTTGCCAAGCGCTGATCACTACCGCAGAGCAGCATCCCGAATGCCAAATTTTGTATCCTGTGCATCTCAATCCGAATGTGCGTGAACCGGTCAATAAGCTCCTAAAAGGTGTCAGCAATATTGTCTTGATTGAACCGCAGCAGTATTTGCCTTTCGTTTACTTGATGGATCGCGCACACATTATTTTGACTGACTCTGGCGGTATTCAAGAAGAGGCGCCCTCGCTGGGTAAGCCAGTTCTGGTGATGCGTGAAACGACTGAGCGTCCTGAAGCGGTGGCTGCGGGCACGGTGAAATTAGTCGGTACCAACCAACAACAAATTTGTGATGCGTTAAGCTTACTACTGACTGACCCACAGGCTTATCAAGCCATGAGTCAGGCACACAATCCTTATGGGGATGGTAAAGCTTGTCAACGTATTGCGGACATTTTAGCGAAATAGACTCATCAGGGGATGACAGATGTTTAATAAAGTTTCAGTGATTGGCCTAGGTTATATTGGTCTGCCAACAGCAGCCGTTTTGGCCTCTCGTGGTTTAGATGTGGTCGGTGTTGATGTCAACGCCCATGCAGTGGATACCATCAACAAAGGCGAAATTCACATTGTGGAGCCGGATCTTGATATCGTGGTACGCAGTGCTGTCATGACCGGGAAACTCAAAGCGACATTAACAGCTGAGCCTGCCGATGCGTTTTTGGTGGCTGTTCCTACACCTTTTAAAGGGGATAACCACGAACCGGATCTTAGCTACATTGAAGCGGCGGCAAAAACTATCGCTCCCGTTCTAGCTAAAGGGAACTTGGTGGTTCTAGAGAGTACTTCCCCAGTAGGCACAACCGAAAAATTGGCGCAATGGCTTGCAGAAGCGCGTCCAGATCTGACATTTCCTCAGCAAAAAGGCATCGCTGCGGATGTGAAGATTGCGTACTGCCCAGAGCGTGTGTTGCCGGGTTATGTCCTACAAGAGCTTGTGAGTAATGACCGCGTGATTGGTGGCGTGAGTAAGGCTTGTAGCGAAAAGGCTGTTGCCCTGTACAAAACCTTTGTAAAAGGTGAGTGCATTGTCACCAATGCGCGTACGGCGGAAATGGCTAAATTAACCGAAAACTCATTCCGTGATGTCAACATTGCCTTTGCCAATGAACTCTCTTTGGTGTGCGACAAATTGAAAATCAATGTATGGGAATTGATCCGCTTAGCCAACCGCCATCCTCGTGTGAGCATTCTTAACCCAGGCCCTGGTGTCGGTGGCCACTGTATTGCGGTTGATCCGTGGTTTATCGTTAATAGCTGTCCAGATGAAGCGCAATTGATCCGTACTGCACGTGAAGTCAATGATGGCAAACCTCATTGGGTTGTGGATCAAGTTAAACAAGCGGCTGACCAATTCAAAAAGCCAATCATTGCTTGCCTAGGCTTAGCGTTTAAAGCGGATATTGATGATCTGCGTGAAAGTCCAGCCTTGGATATCACTAAACATCTGGCTGAAAGCAAAGTGGGTCAGTTGTTGGCGGTTGAACCAAATATTACTGAACTACCTAGCAAACTTGCGAAGCAATGTATCGAGTTGGTTTCTCTAGAGCGCGCGCTTGAGCTCGCCAATATCGTTGTCGTGCTGGTCGATCACAAAGAATTTAAAGCGGCGGATAAAACCGAGTTTGCTAAGAAAGTGGTGATTGATACTCGCGGAGTGGTGGCATGAGTTCACGTTAAGCCCCAAAAATAGATACCAATGTCGACAGGACTCAGATCACTTGAACAAAGCGGTCTGAGTTAAATATTTAGTTCATAGAAGAAGATGGAAGAGAACTGATGAAAAAAGTATTACTGATCATGCCCATTTCAACCCTTAACTGGGGAGAGAAAAATGCAGGTGGTGTGGATTCAGTATGCCAGATGTTAGTTCGCGAGTTAGCTAAGAGTTCTGGTAACTATTTTTATCGAGTTTTAGCTTTCGATCCATTTTGTCAGGTTAAGTATACGGGAGAAGTGATCAATCTATCAGAAAATGTACAGGTAATACGTTGTCCATCAAATGAAAAAAGAATAATTCGATTGCCAGGTATTATTTCGACAAACTTACGAGTTCTAGAGCAAGTGAAACTATTCAATCCAGATATTGTACATTCTCATATTAATTCTTGGCTTATTGGTGTTAATAATAAATTAAGAAGGATAGCGACATTACACTCTTATAAAGGAATTGGTAGAAAGTCGGTTTCAAAAATGAATGATTTATTTCATGTTAGGATCGTTCCTTGGCTTTCTAATATATATATAGATGAATATACTTGTGTTGGTAATATCCTAAAGGATAGTCTTGTTCGAGATACAAATAAACCTATTTTATTGATTGAAAATCCAATATCAAGTGATTACTTCTATTGTTCTAGAAATATAAAAAATAACAAGAAATTAAAACTAGTAACATGTGCTTTAATAACAAAGAGAAAGAGAATTGATAAGGCTATAGATGTTGTTGCATTATTGAATAGCAGTGGCATAGATTCCCAATTAAGTGTTATCGGGCCAGTCTCTGATATTGAATACTATAGCGAGCTTGTTAAACAAGTTGAAATGTTAGGGTTATCAAACAGAGTTAGATTTCTTGGTGCAATGAACAGTGCTGAGATCATTGGAGTTTATAAAAGTTCTAATTTTGGAATTTTTTGCTCTGAAGAGGAAACTTTTGGTTTGGCACCAATGGAAATGCTGGCCGCTAAATTACCATTGATTACTACTAGAGTCGGTATTTTTAAAGAGAGGTACTCTGAATTTAAATTGCTTGGTGTGCACTTCTTTGAAGATATAGAAAATAATGATGAATTAGTGAATTTATTCTTAAGTAATAACTGTAGTAGTTCATATGAAATTGTTAAATATGTAGAAGATAACTTCTCCGTTTCTGATGTGATTAAACAATATGAAACAATGTACTCAAAGGTAGTAGTATGATATCGAGTCTATTCAAATATGCTCCGGTGCAAGTTTTCTCGTCGCTTTGTCTATTTGCTTTGATTGCAGTGCAGACTCATTTTCTCTCTATAGAGGATTATGGAATCTTGGCCATAATTATGGTTTTTATTGAAGGTGTAAGAGCAATATCATCGCAATGGCTAATTATTACATTACTAAGATATTACCCTGCTTCTGATATAACAGAGAAAGCGAATCTAGTCTCAACTACTTCTGTTATGACTTTACTGCTCGCGATTCCTGCATTGATTACTATTTTTATTGCATTGTACGTTTATGAAATATTTACAGTAAATATTTTATGCTCATCATCATTATTGCTTTTGATGAAAGTAGCATACATGTATAGAGTTGAATTATGTCGGTTGAATGAAGATATCGATAAATACAGGAAAGGAGTCCTAGTTAATTCTATATCATCTATTGTTTGCTCTTTTTTGATTCTTTACATATGGCCGAGTATTACTTCTGCTATATTTTCACTAGCATTATCTAATTTATTTGCCTTGTTCTTCTTGAAAAATGAATTAAAAACCAATTTTGAAATAAAAACCTTTAAGGTAATCATCTCTTATGGTTTACCAATTATGATTTCTGGTGGCATTATTGCGATTGGTTCAAGGTTGGATAGGCTATTTATTGGTAAGTTTATTGGTCTTGAAGAGACTGGTATATACTCTGCTTTCTCAAATACTTTAATGGGTATAATTAGTTTGGTTTTTATGGTTATATCAGTTCCGCTATATCCAGAGTTGACAAAAAGTACGAATAATAAAAGTGAATTAATAAATAAGCACCAACACTACTTAGATGTTCTTGTGGCAATAACTTTACCATCACTTCTTGGAATTTGTTTCATAGCAGAACCTCTTATTAAGGTTTTTTTATCACAAGAGTATCTGAATCAAGGTGTAGAGCTATTTTGGATTTTAGCTGTTTCAGTATATGTTTTAAATTTAAAAATGCATTATATAGATCATGGTCTACAGTTTTTAAATAAAACAAAGTACTTCCCGTTTGTAGCTTTCGTATCAATACTAGTGAATATCACTTTATTGAGCCTTACTCTACGAACATTAGGAGTTTACGGGGCTGCTTGGATAATACTTATTTCAAATACTGTAGGACTAATTTTAGCTATGTTTATCGCACTATACTTTGGCTATCGTTATAGATTTGGATTGAATATAGCTAAAGTTATGCTCTCATGTGGGCTAATGTTAGTGGCATTATTGTTAAAAGAAGCATTTTTCCAGAATTTAGAGCCATGGATAGATATTATTATTTCGGTTTGTCTTGGATTTTTAGTTTATAGTATATCAATGTTCATCCTAAATGCTTTAAAAATAAAAGATTTCCTTACAAGAATAATGGTGATGAGATGAAGGAGAAAACAGTCTATTTATGGTTATGCCTAGTCTTATATCTTGCTTACTTCTTCGGAGCCTATCTATTAGAATCTATTGGTATTAAATATGTTTCTGAAGGAGGGTTTGTTTTATTTAAGATCCATGTTTACTCTTATATTCTTATAGTTGTATTTATAAACAATCTCTCCAAGTTTGGTGTGAGTGGTTTTCTTTATAAACTTGGTTATATAAAGAAATACTGGCTGTCGGCCATGGGGGCAACTATTATTGTTATGTGCTACGGGCTATACAGATTTGGCACATCTGGTATGGCATATATGATTGACACTATATTTACCCCTTTGATTCTAATATCTTTGGTTATTAGCTTGGATGAGTCTTATAAAGAAAGTCTTATGAGAATTATGGCTTATCTTATTTTTATAAACTCATTATTGGCTATTTCTGAATTTGTTCTTTCTAAAAGCATTATACCAGTAGAGTTTTCAAGTTTTTCATTTTTTAGATCCACTGCATTTATGGCTCATCCTCTAAATAATGCACTTATTACAGCAACTTTAGCCTATATTCTTAGTGATAAAACAAGAATTCCACCGATAATATATGTGTCTACCGCTCTTCTGGCTCTTTTTTGTTTTGGGGGGAGAGGCTCAATGGGGGCATTTATGATAGGTTTATTTGTAGTCTCTCTACCTGCGTTATATCAATTTTTAACAGTTGGTGTAAGAACTACAAAAATTAGGCTTGCTACTACTCAGCTAGTGGTTTTCATTTGCATAATATTAGTTGTGTATATTGTTATGTATACGGGTATATCGGAGCGTATACTTAGTAAACTCTATGTTGATAATAGCGCGCAGGCTAGGTTTGATGTTTTTATATTATTAGATTCTCTCTCTATGAGTGAATGGTTTTTTGGGGCTTCCCGACAGTTTTTAGATAACATTTTCTATATATCTGGTGTATTGGTCGTCGAAAATTTCTTTATAGATTGGATTTTAAAGTTTGGCTTACCACTTTCTTTATTATTGATTTATTGTTTGTTAGCCATCCTTATGCACTTAACTCAATCTAGAATGCCATTGATGGTCATGATTGGAGTGTTTATTTTAGCCAGCGTGACTAACAACTCACTAAGTGTAAAGACGCCTGCAATACTTTTTTTAATGTTAGTTCTATCTGCAAATTATCAGATTTATAGGTATGAAAAATGAAAAATGTCTTATTCGTTCCTGGATTTGTGTGTGATACATGGTCACCTATTGAAAAATATACAATAGATCTGGCTAATGAGTTAAGTGACGAATGTAATGTAATCTGGTTCGTACCTTCAATTGAGTCACCATCTAATAAATTTAAGCATGAAGGTAGTCGTTTTAGCCTTCGTAGACCATTATTTATTGATAAAATAAATAATGATAAAGCGGAGCTGTATTATTATAGTTGCTCTAAATGGAATGTTCATAAATTCTATCTTTTGCTAAAGAATATTATTAAGAAACACCAAGTTGAATATGTCTATGTTCAATTTGGGTATGAGCGTTATCTTATTCCTATATTGTCAAAAATATTAGGGGTCAAAGTTATCTACCATGAACATGGATATCCCCCGGCTTTAAAATACCCACGGATTAGAAAGATATTCTATCAGCTATTTGTTGATAGATTCTTGACAATATCGAATTTTGTTGCAAGTGAGCTGCCTCAAAGCAAATCAACTTGGGTTGTCTATAATTCTATCGACGTTAAAGATAGAAATAAAATTCTAGAGGAAAAACAAGATGCGGCTAAATTAAGAGAAGATATTTTATCTGGTGGTTTCGAAAAAATCGTAGTTATGGTTGCTGCATTTCGTGATATGAAAAGGCACGATTTGGCACTGAATATTATAAGTAAAATAAAATGTAGATCTGATCTAAAAATAAAATACGTATTTCTTGGTGTAGGTGATTTATTTGAGTTTTATTTATCTGAAGTGGAACGATTAAATTTACAAGAAGAGATACTCATGCCAGGTCATGTCAATAATGTATCTGAATACTTGGCTGCCGCTGATTTAAGTATGCTTACTTCTCTAGCTGAACCTTTTGGTGTGTCACTCCTTGAGTCCATGAACTATATGCTTCCTACTTTGTCATTTTCATCTGTGTCAGCAAATGAAATTATTGATAATGGTGTGGATGGTTTACTTATTCCTTTAGGAGATACTGAATCATATGCAGAGACAATAGTTGATGTTCTTACAAATAATTCTCTCGCCCAAACTCTTGGCGAAAATGCTTATGAAAAAGTTTCAGAAACATTTAGCAATCCAGTATGGAGACAAAAAATAAAATTTAGCTTCATGGAGGCGCTTAAATAGATGTTTACCAGTTCACTTTATGTTAAAGCACCAATCTGGCTGCAAAATGTCATGCTTTCTGTGCGGGCGCTGTCACGCAAAATGGTCAGAGAAAATGGTGAGATGCGCGCGGTGTTGCAAGAGATCCAAGCTAACGAGTTTTCACGTACTCATTTAGCTGATTATCAACACAAGCAGCTACAAAAAACCTTGGCGAATGCTCGTAACCATGTGCCGTTTTATCAGGATTTAGAGCTGCCTAATCTTGAGCTTGAGGCTTTCCCTTATCTCGATAAATCCGTATTACGCCGTGAGCACAAACAGTTTATCTCACAAAATAAACCATCAGTGGTGGTGAAAGGGGCGACCAGTGGCACAACGGGTACGCCTCTGACTATTTTGCAAGATAGGCATTCGGTTATTCGTGAGCAAGCCTTTGTCGAAAGACAGTTGGCTTGGGCTGGATATCGTAAAGGGGATAAACGAGCGTGGATCCGTGGCGATATGGTGGTGCCATTAAGCCAAAAGCAAGGACCATTCTGGCGCTACTCTTGGTTTGAGCAGATGATAGTGCTTTCATCTTTCCATCTGACATCACAAACGATGTCGAGTTACCTGCAAGCCATGGTCGATTTTGGGGTTGAAGTGATTCAGGCATACCCTTCTTCGATTGCTACGTTAGCCCGCTATCTAGAAGCTAACCAAAGTTATTATCCGGCGAAGCTTAAATCCATTATCACTTCATCAGAATCGTTGTCAGCAGAAGATAGACAGGTGATTGAGACACGCTTTGGCTGCAAAGTTTTTGACTGGTATGGCCTATTTGAGCGAGTGGCTGCGATAGGGCAGTGTGAGCATGGTCGCTACCATTTGCTCTCCGACTATTCGCATGTGGAATTGTTAGCCGCAGGCGACGGGCGTTACGAGTTGGTCGGCACTAACTTTAATAATCAGTATTTCCCTTTGATCCGCTATAAGACCGGTGATCATGTGCATTTATCTGAAAACGAGGCTTGTCCTTGTGGTCGAGTCTTTCCTGTGATTGAGCGTATTGAGGGAAGGATTGGTGATTATCTCGTCGGTGAAGACGGTCAAAAGGTGCATATTCTTAACCATATACCCAAAGGTATCGCTGGGATTATGGCATGCCAATTTGTGCAGAGTGAGCGAGGGCAGATTGTGGTGAAAGTGGTGGCTGATGCTGAGCAATTTAATCAAGAGCAGCAAAAACAGTTAATCAGCAATACTCAAGCTCGCTTAGGAAGCTCGCTCAATGTCACGATAGACATAGTGTCAGCACTTGAGCGCACTGCAAACGGTAAGATTCGCCAAGCGATTTGTACCATCAAGGATGTACAGTGAGAAAAAACATTAATCTAATGATCGCCACAGATCTGAAAGGACAAGGTGGTGTGGCAACAGTGGTCTCAACCTACGCGGATTGTGGTTTTCTAGAAGAAAACCACATTAAGTTGATTGCCTCACACTCAAGTTTGGACCACGGGCAGAAATGGCGAATGACATTGCGCTATATGCTGGCACTCTGCCAATTGTTGTACTGCTTTATGCGTTACCGAGTCGGCATAGTGCATATTCACATGTCATCAAGGGGAAGCTATCGACGTAAGTCTGTGATTGTGCGTCTGGTTAAATTTTTGAAAGGAAAGGTTATTCTGCACTTACATGGCGCCGAGTTTCGTGATTTCTATCGAGATGAGTGCAATATGGTTCAGCAAAGGCATATTCGACACACTTTTGCTTTGGCGGATCATGTGCTGGTTCTTTCAACTCAATGGCTCGCATGGCTACAAGAGGTCATAGGTAGAACACAAGGCGTTTCTGTTCTGTATAACGCCGTACCCAGTTTGGCTTTAGATCGCCACCTTGCTCAACCTGGCCGTATTGCCTTCCTTGGTCGTTTGGGGACGCGCAAAGGAGTCGGTGATTTGATTCAAGCCTTTAAGTTAGTTAAGCAGCGCTGCCCAGAAGCACAGCTGTATCTTGCTGGCGATGGTGAGATTGAAACCTATCAAGCGATGGCTGAGCAGCTTGGCTTGAACGGGTCCGTTCACTGTTTAGGCTGGATAGCTGGCGAAGCTAAGCTCAAATTATTGACCCAAACTGATATTTACTGCTTACCCAGTTATAACGAAGGCTTTCCTATGGGCGTTATAGAAGCTATGTCGGCAGGGATTCCCGTCGTCGCAAGTCGAGCGGGCGGAATCCCTGATGCGATCAGTGATGGTGAGCAAGGCCGTTTAATTAAGGCTGGTGATGTGGTTGCTTTAGCGCAAGCACTCGGAGATCTGATCGAACAGCGTGCCGAAAATCAACGTATTGCGACCGCGGCGAAGCAAAAGTTTGCTGAAAACTTCTCTTTGCAAGCGGTGATCCCGCGTCTACAAACACTTTACGATGAGCTTTTAAAATCATGAAATCAACGACTGTAGCTGACATTAGCCAATGTTTATTGAATAAAGCTCGTACAGAACAATTCGCAGGATACGATCCTTTTGATGGGCTCAATTCAAGCTGGTTCAAGCGCTTACCGATAAGCAAAGATTCGACTTTTGGTTTAGCGTGGATCCAGTTGTTCAAACGTTCACCGATGAATCTTCGCCCATGGCTAGGTGTGCCCAAAGCGCGAAACCCTAAAGGCGTGGCTCTGTTTATTCTCGGATTAATCGAAGAGTATCAAGTGACAAAAGATCCCGCTTTGCTCACAGAAGCGGAGCAACTGGCGCAGTGGCTAGTGACTCAGCGTTGTGATGAGCAAATCTGGCATGGTGCCTGTTGGGGATATCATTTTGATTGGAAAGCGCGTGCATTCTTTGTTCCTAAGGGGAAGCCGAATGTGATCACGACAGTCTATGTCAGTCGTGCCTTACACCAATTGGGGCAACTGACGGGGCGAGCTGACTGGGTCGACTTGGCGCTGCGCAGTGGTGATTTTATTGCTGGCCATTTATTGACTCAAAATGAGAGCGGGGAGTTTTTTGCGTATATCCCCGGGGAAACGGCATTTGTACACAACGCCAGTTTGTGGGCGGCTGCTTGGTTGGCGGTGGTTGGCCGCGAAACGTCTCGCCCTGATTACACCGAGTTGGCATTACGCATTGCGCGTAACAGTGCTCAAGCTCAAGCTGCCGATGGCAGTTGGGCCTATGGCACTCGTCATCATCATGGATTTATTGACGGATTTCATACGGGCTACAACTTAGAAGCGCTACACCTTATACGAACGACTTTAACGACAAACGAATTTGATGAGGCGATTGCACGCGGTTTTCATTTTTACAAGCAGCATCTATTTGAAGCCGATGGAACGGCGAAGTATTACCACAACAATCCTTATCCACTGGATCCACACTCAGTATCACAGGCCATTATTACCTTGCTCAGTGTTGGTGGTGAGGAGAGTGATGTTGTTTTGGTTAAACGAGTCATTCAGCGTGCTATTCAAACGTTATATATGCCTGAGCGGGAGCAGTTTGTCTATCAACGTAACAAACGTTGGGTTAACCGAATTCACTACGCGCGCTGGACACAGGCGTGGATGTACTTTTCATTTCGTTTTTATTTAAGAATTACCAATGAGGAATAACCGATTGAAACGCATTAATTTTCTGGGTAGCCCGATGGATGTGGCTTCGATGAGTGAAACGGTTGCGCTGATCCGCGATCGCATTTTGCGCCAAGAGTTTACCCAGCACGTGGTGGTCAATGTCGCTAAGTTGGTCAATATGCGTAAGGATCCGGAATTGGCTCAGTCCGTGACCGAGTGTGACATTATCAATATCGATGGTATGGGGGTGGTTTGGGGCGCACGCTTTTTAGGTCACCAGGTTCCCGAACGAGTGGCGGGCGTTGACTTATTTCTTGAGCTCAATGCAATGGCCGCACAAGAACAAATGCCCGTATTCTACCTCGGTGCAAAGCCGGAGATTGTTGAAAAAACGGCAGCCGTGATGCAGGCAAAACACCCACAATTAGTGATCGCTGGTTATCACCACGGTTATTTTTGGGATGATGAGCAAGCGATAGTTGAAAAAATTCGTCAGTCAGGTGCAAAACTTCTGTTTGTGGCGATCACATCCCCGAAAAAAGAGAACTTTATCAACCGCTGGCAAGAGCAGTTAGGGGTGTTATTTGTGATGGGGGTTGGCGGGACATTTGATGTTGTCGCCGGTCATGTTTCTCGGGCTCCCTTATGGATGCAAAAAGCCGGATTGGAATGGCTATATCGTGTGTTACAAGAACCCGGAAGAATGTGGAAGCGTTATCTAAAGACTAATACTAAATATCTTTTTCTTTTATTGCGTGAAAAGTTAACTATTTCTAGGTAGTTGCTTAAACTTTAGTTTATTTGTAAGAGTGGGTTGAATTTTATGTCAGTTATTATATTTGATATTGTATTTTTGTCTTGTTTTCGATAAGTGCACAATCCTCTATAAAGTGGGGGATGTATTTCGCTTTTTTATCAATTACTCTTCTTTCATTGAAAACTCTTGTATCAATATCATCATCACTGTTCTAAAAGGAAGGGAAAAACTATGAACATTCGTCGTACTTATCTGGCTTCATGTTTTGCTTTATTATTCTCTGCGGCTTCTTTTGCAGAAGTTAATTGTGAAACTAAACCACTGATTGAATCAGACATTACTTTAAGTCAGAATCAGTTGGCTAGTATTGGTGGATATATTTCTAGCGATTTCTATATTGTTAATGAAAGCTGTGAAAGTATGAAGTTTAAATACTGGCTTTCAGTGAAAGGTCCACAAGGATTGTATTTCCCTGCAAAAGCTGTTGTTGGTGTAGACACTGCTTTAGAATACAATGCTGATTTAAGTACTGGTCGTAAATTGAATGTGACACGAGGGTTTTGGATTCCACAATATATGGCGGATGGCCAATATACTGTTTCACTACAAGTCGTTGCCGAAAATGGAGAAATATTCAAAACTGATAAGACTTTTGTGAAAGGTGTTAATCCTCATGAATTACCTGAGCTTGATCGTCTAACTATAGATATTCAGAATCAATTCGATATCTCAAGTGTTGAAACGTCAGGCTATATCCCGTTCTCTATCGCACTGAAAAATGGTCGTGAATCTGCAGCTAAAGTAGAGTTTTGGATGAATGCAATTGGTCCTAATGGATTGATTATTCCTGTTCATGCAAGAGAGAAATGGACTATAGAAAGTGGAGATACCTACTCTAAAATTCGTGGATTTAACTTCGATAAAAGTTATCCGGCTGGAGAGTACATTATTAACACTCAAATTGTAGATACAGTTTCGGGTAAGAGAGTGGAACAGTCAATGACAGTGGTAAAAAAATAAATTTACCTAGTCACTTAGTCGTATGTATAAAAACCGCCCATGGCGGTTTTTATTTTCTTATTTAAAACTAGTGCATGATGTGATGAGGCATTTTAGGGGGGGAGTTTACCGCTTTCCTCATTAATTATACCGATGATCTATTCTTCTTCCATTCACTCACTGTCTCTCTACCTATCAATCCAAGTCATTAGCTATATATCAATCCAAGTCATTAGCTATATATCAATCTTTAATAAAGTGCTGTATATAATAATGGTCACTATAAATTCTGTCATTGTTTTTAATATTGATGAACTTGCTTTTATGATCAATAGAAATGAATTTACTATAAGGCGTTAATTGATATTGATTACCAGTTATATTGACATGTTCGAAAGAAATGAGATTATCTTGGCTATTGGTTCTAATAATGGCTTTATATTGACTTTCAATTTCATTTCCAAAGTAAATATTTTCAAATGTGTTATCACTAATTTGAATGTTTTTGATGGATTGGTTGTTTGGGTCATTGATGCTAAAGCTTTGCAAACGTATACCTTGTTGGATGGCATCAAAAGTGTTACCTATAATGGAGATGTTTCCCCACTGAACATTTTGTTCCGTTCTAGAGTTTGGGTAAATGTTGATAGCGAACCCATTGATATTTGAAAATGTGTTTCCTGAGTAATAAACGTCAGAATAATAACTGACTTCATTTGAAGTGCCATTAATATTTTCAAATTGATTATTAATAACCTTAGCTCCCCTAGTATCAGCGCGTGCAGACAATTTTAACTTACAAGCATTAAATTGATTGTTATCAATAATAATATCCTGTGTGCCTGGCATTTCTGTTCCTGCTGTCGCTTGTGTTGTAGTGACTTGAGCGCAGTCTTCGAAGTGATTATGACTCACTTTTATTGCCATAGAGCCTGGTGGTATCGAGTGGTCCTGACTTGCCGTCGTCATGCGCAATGCGGCGTCACCAAAGCGAGCGAATTGATTTTGAACCACTAAGGTACCTTTAGTGCTGCCAAGGTAGACACCTTGCTCCCCCCACAAAGGTTTGAGGTCACCATTATTCAGTCCTTCAAAACTGAGGCCTTGTATCTTGAGATTTTGTGTGTAGGTGATATGGAGTAAGTATTCACCATTAAAAGAACGACATTTCTTTAATTTACTGTTTATAGAACCAATAATTTCAATGTTATTCTTTTCTTTTAAATAAAGCGTTTTGCAAATTTGGTATTCCCCTGTAGGGATAATTAAGGTATCACCATTGTTTAATTGATTGAGTGCATGTTGAAATGCGTTCGAATCATCCTCTCCATCATTCGCGATGGCGCCATATTCTATGACATTGTGAGAATTAACCTCTGAAAAAATAGCTGGGCTAAACAGAACAAGTGAAATAAATATGTAACGCAAGATGCCACCCTCTTTATCGAATTGATTTAAGTATAACAGCACCTAGAAAATGCTTCTTGAAAAAGAGAAAGAGATTCATTGTAGTCGATTTATTTCTCAACTTTGAGATGTCTCATTAGTGAGGCGTAAAAATAGGCGTTCTGTGTTGAAATGGCGCTTTCAGGTATTGATAATTCCGTCAGGTTGTTATTGGCAATCCGTGATACCAGTTCCTAGGTTTCAAAATCATAATTACAACAAATTAATCAGATGCATATCGCTTCTGGCTTTGAATAAAATTAACACAAGGTAAAGGGAGTCTTACAAATGACATCTCAGTATATTGCACTTGCTGTCGGTCTTTTGTCGTTGAGTAGTACCATGGTTCAAGCCACAACGAATGAAGCCGAAGGGTGTATTATCAGCCGCCTGAATGGCGAAAAATATTGTTTAAAAGTGGGAGAGCGCTCGGGCTACTCCCTCCCTAGCTGGATTTATGCTCATCCGGTAGATGTTCAGGCTCCGAGTGGTGTTTCTGTCATGCTAAGTGATTGGGATAACCTGTCTTATAACCGTTTGGCGGTGTTCGATCGTTATACTGGTAACGAAGATCTTAAGAATGTTAAAGCCTACAACGGTGCTTATTTAGATTTTTCTAAACCACGTTCAATGCGAGTACTGGCTTCTGAAAATTATCCTGAGGCTTGTATTGTGAGTCGCCAAACGGGTGAACGTTTCTGTTTAAAAGAGGGTGAACGCTCTGGTTACTCGCTACCAGCGTACATTTATGGCCATGAGGTTGATGTTGAAGCACCTCTAGGTTTGGGGGTCATGCTGAGTGATTGGGATAACCTTTCATACAATCGTCTTGCGGTGTTTGGTGGTAACACCCAGAACGAGCAAATGCGTGCAGTCAAAGCCTACAATGGCGAAACGCTTGATTTCTCAAAGCCACGCTCAATGCGCGTTGTCCCTTATGACGGTGACAGCTCGGCACTCAATATGAAACTTAAGTGGTCTTGGCAAGGCAGCGCTTTCCAACCTAACTCTAACCAAGTGATGGTAACGCCTATTGTCGCGCAACTGAACGATGACAATGGTGATGGCAAGATTGATGAAAAAGATGTCGCAGATTTGATCGTAGTGACGTTTGAAGGAAACAAATACGCCAATGGCGGCTTAGTGCGTGCTTTAAGTGGCGTGGATGGTTCTGAGCTGTGGAGCTATGCGAATGGTGGTGTGATCGCGGATGCGCGTTATTCGCCAGCGGTAGGCGATCTGGACGGTGACGGAATCGTTGAGATTGTGACAACCAACAATCGCGATCAATTCATCACGATTTTGGATAACCAAGGCAACATTAAAAAACAGATCCCAACGACAGAAAATGGCTGGCGTATTGTCGGTGATATCACGTTGGCAGATTTAGACCACGATGGCAGTGTAGAAATTCTGGCTGCAGATGGTGTGTATAACTACCACACCGGATTGGTCTTTAATCATCCTTGGGCGCCGTCCTCGATCAACGTTGATGTCGATGGCGATCAGCAACAAGAAGTCTTTTCGGGTGGTACTCTGTTTCAAAATAACGGTGCGATCAATTGGCAGTATCAAGCGAACGATGCGGTTTGGTTCTCTTCGCTAGTTAATCTAGATAATGACGCTGAGCCTGAGATTGTGGCCTCTGTACCTGCCACTTTTGCGACAGGTGATAACGCACGTTTTGCTGTGCTAGAACACGATGGCACCATTAAATGGGAAATCAACAACACAGCAAACCCAGGTGGTGGTGTGCAGGCGGTATCTAACTTTTTAGGTAAAGCTCAAGCCGTTGAAACGAGTGAGTTCTCAAAAGTCTATGGTTATCAGCCTAATAACAATCCTGCTTCGATTGCTTTGGCCGTCGATGGCAAGATCTCGGTTCGTTCAGGATTTGCGATTGATGCGATTGGTGCTTCTGCTTCGACGTTAGTCGGTGGTACGGGAGGCAACCTTAATGCCGCGGTTAACGTCAAAGATATTAAGGCGATTGACCTGACTTGGGGTAAATACTATTGGGGTGGTTATCATCTATTAGCGCTCGATTTTAGAATGAGCAATGGTAGCGTGATTTCTATGGGCTCTAAAAACTATGCTTACTCCAAGCAGACCGAGCGCTTTACTGTGCCAGCAGGTAGCCGCATTAAAGGCATCAAAGCTTGGACCGCGGGTTGGTTGTTGGACGGTGTTCAGTTTGAGTTAGCTACGCAAAATGGTACCAATGATCTGGATGTAAAAGGGATTGTTTACGCAGGCTATGCCGCTGTCGATATGTATAACAGCAAAGGCGAGCGTGTTTGGTCTGTAGCGAATGACGACACTGGCAGCGGTAAAATTGGTGTCTCTGCGTATGACTTTGATAACGATGGTATCGATGAAGTGCTCGTGCAAGATCATGCACGCGTGCGTGTATTAGATGGCAAAACGGGCAAAGAACGTGCGTCGCTAGCGCACTCCACGGCAACACTTTGGGAATACCCTATCGTGGTCGATCTGGAAGGTGATAACAACGCTGAGTTGATCGTTGCAGCGAACGATTTCGATCGCCAATATTCGATTAACCACGGGGTTTATGTTTACCAATCAGCGGACAGTGCGAAAACTTGGAAGAATGCGACTCGTATTTGGAACCAGCATGCTTTCCATCTCACCAACATCAATCAAGATGGTACTTTGCCGACTTTTGTTGAGCCAAGTTGGTTGAGCCATAATACCTACCGTTCAAGCACATTACGCGCTGCAGTGGGTGGTGAGTCTCCAATTTTCGGTTACTCAAATACTCAACAATCGCAACGTGTCGTGACGGCGGATAACCAGATGTATCTGCGTTCAGGTTTTGCGATCGATGCCATTGGTACTACCGCCAACAACTTAGTCGGCGGGCCGGTGCAAGGCACTAACGGTGGTGTATTAAGAGCTCCGATTGCACTTGATCAATTGCAATCAGTGGAGGTCACCTCTGGCCTTTATAACTGGGGTGGTTACCACATCGTGGCGATTAAATTCACGATGAAGGATGGCTCTAGCGTGTTATTGGGCTCAACCCACTATGCGAGCAATAAGAAAGTGGAAACATACACTGTGCCGCAAGGTAAACGTATCAAGCAGATTAATGTATGGACCGGCGGTTGGTTAGTTGAAGGCTTCCAGTTTGTCTACTAACGACTCATCGCTTTACTGAACTGCGAATAAAAATACCCCGATGCATCGGGGTATTTTTTTATTGTCATTCCTAAACCACCGCTTTTAGCGGTGGTGATTGTTTGTCATCCCTAAACTCCGCTTTGAACGTAAGTTATTGTTTCTACTATGTAAGTCATCACTTTCGCAGTGAACATGCAGGAGATGAAGAGCAATCAGGTTCTGGATGAGCGGTATTTCGGGGTAGGAAGCGTCATGCTCCAATTGGCGATTAATAGACAAAATAGAAAGTAGAGCGCCGTGGCTGGGGCTTGCAGTGGAAAATCCACACCCATGTGTAACAGCATCCCGATGATCGCCATTAAACTGCCAAGGCCAATACCACGCATAGTTTTATTGGTTCGATTGCGAAAGGCTGACAAAGCCCGCCATGCACAAAACAAAACCATGATGCCAAATACGCTGGTGGCAATCAGGCCTGACTCCAAGGTGAACTGCACATAATCGTTGTGTGCATGGTCATAAAAAAGCGCCACTTCGCCTTGATTGTAAGAGGGAAACGTGGAGTAAAACGTGCCATTGCCAAAACCAGTAAGGGGACGTTCTTGAATGGCGTTTAAGGCATCACGAACCACATCATCCCGCGATTCATTTTGCAAACTGGTTTCAGCTAAACGTTGGCGAACCTTATCTAAGCCAAACCAGTTACTGACAACCAAAGCATCCACAATAAATAAGCTCACGATCAACAGATAGAGGCTTTTCGGCTTCGTTTTATAGAAGAGAAGGATGAGCAAGCTTCCGATACTGAGTGCGACAAAAAAGGCGATATTGCCCATTCTTGAGCGGGTGAGTACCAGAGCGATCACCATAATGACCAAGCCCAGACGGATAAATGCTTTGTCAGAGAGGAGTATCGCCAATAATTTTTTTAGGGTGTTTCTCCAACCTTGTGTTGTTTGGTGATTGAGCTCAGCAATCAACAAACCAAAACCAAGACAAAGATTGAGCATTAGAAAATTGGCTAAATGGTTATGATAGACAAAACTTCCCGAGGCTCGTTGGTTTAACGGTAAGGAAAAAAACGGTGAGGTTTGCAATTCGAGCAGCAGGATTACGCCAGCATAGAAGGCCTGACAGATACCACTTGCGATCATAGTGGTCGCCAGCATTTTGAGCTTATGAGGGGTATCGACCAATAGCGCGGCAACCAAGCAGATTTGTAGGTAATGTAAGGATTTAACGGCAGAGATAAACACCAAAGCTTGATCGGATGATAGCCCCAAACTTGGCCAACTTTGCATCCAAGACCATAGAGTAAAAAGCGTCACTGGAATGAGAATGACTTTCGCTCGTTGTATAGCTAGCCACCACTGTGCTGCGGGGAGCAGAAACAAACAGCCTAATAATAAGAAGGCTACGTAAATTTCATTGAGCGACCATGCCCAAGGACGATTACTGCCAAGAGGGATTGGTAACCAGAAAACAAACAGTAAAAATGCGAAAAATAGAGTTTTGTGAAACGAAAGCATAAATTCGGTGGCTCAAAATAGCAGTATACCCACTTAAAGATTTGATCGATTTAAGTGGGTAATGAGGGAAATCCTTCAACTTGCTCCGCCATTTCATGGCCGGCTCATAACTCGCGGTTGCGTTGATTCGGTGTTTCCGCGCTGTATGGTAGGAATATCAAGTCAGTGATGTGGGTTAGTTCGGTGATGCAGTTCCACCACCATTACCGTTACCTGTACCAAAGGTATTGGTTAAGCCAGGAGCCAATGCAATTGGCGGCGGCGTAGCAATACCTGCCGCGGTTGGTTCAGTGATTGAACCTGGGTCGGCACCTCCCGCGATGGCGGCGATGATAATCTCGGTAGGGTCCATCAACCCAGCTTCGGCAACGGCATCAACGATCGCTTGAGCAAGCTCTTGTGGAGCACTTTCAATCGCGGCTTGTACCACATCGGCACGTCGTTCTTGAACGATACTGCGCACTGCGTCAACGGCGAGTTGTACTCGTTGGTCATCCGCAACATCACTAAAAAGCACGAGATAAATTTCTCGTGTTAGTGACGGATTTAGGTTGCTCGCAAGAGCGGCGATTTGTACGGTATTATCAGGACATGTCGCCATGAGTGATGCCACCGTTGTCAGTAGATCGGTAGTTTGATTTAAAGCGCTGTTCAACTGACTCTCTTGTGTACACAGAGCTGGATCAAATGAAGCGGTAGTGTTTATTTCAGATTCTGCGAATGCATTCATGCTAGGAAAAAATGCAATCAATAGCACTAGTGGTAATGGTATGGGTTTCATATTGTTTTGTTTTTCCTTTCGATAAACGATTCATATTATTTCTCTATGGTATCTTAAATCACGACTGGTCTATGTTGCGGGTTAAATAATTTGTTTTTCATTTTTCTCAAAAATAAATCAAATAAAGTCCAAAAAGTAATACAGGTTGTATTTTTATTTAGATTGGTTCTTTTGTTTTTGATTTTGTACTTTTGTAATCTAATTGTTTAATCATTGTGTTAACTTTGGTTTATTTTGAGCTTGATTGAAAATGTTCTCTCAAGTTGCGTTTCGTTTAACTATTTGTTTTTATGTGTTTTATTTGTTGGTGTTGATGTTGGTCTGTATGTGTCTAGGTTTATTTCAATCTGTTTCAATGTGCTTTTTTATTTGTATTCAGTCTTAGAATTGATTCAGGTATTTCTATTAATAAAGATGTAGTCTTTAAAAAAGAATTTAATACATTCCAATTATTCTTCGGGAAATCTTACATCGGTTAGGAGCGTCTAGTGATGAAGGAAAAAAGCAGAATACGCATTACTAACTATCACGGTAAATTTTTCTACCGATTAATTGATAGCATTTTTATATTAGTAATTATGTATATATCGATTAAGTCGAATCAGCATGTTGTTACCATGTCTTATATTTCGGTTGCCTTGCTAGGGGTGCTTTTTTACTCCTACATTGCAGAAAGTTTAGATATTTACAGTGGTTGGCGAACAGCAAAGCTGCGTTCACTTTCTTTGCATACGGCATTCTGTTGGGCTGCGACCATCGCTAGCTTGACCCTATTGGCTTACTTCTCCAAAACGGGGATCGAGTTTTCTCGCATGGTGATGGGCGCTTGGTTTGTCGGTTCTTTTATTGGCTTGATTGGTTGGCGTGTATTGGCATTTGCGACCATTCACTACATGCACAAAAAGGGTCTGCATACCAAGAAAGCGGTCATTATCGGTATGACTACTCAAGGGCAAGAGTTATCAAATAATCTGCTCAAAAACCCTGAACTAGGGATTGTGATGCAAGGTTTTTATGATGACCGTGCGCCTGAGCGCCTTAAAGAGGGGGCGCCTGTGCTGGGCAATATCAATGATGCATTAAGCCTTGCGAAAACTGGGCAGGTGCAAAATGTCTATATTGCTTTGCCGATGCAAGCGCAGCGCCGTATCAACCAAATTTTGGATGCGTTTTCGGACAGTACGGTCAATACCTACATAGTGCCTGACTTTTTTACTTTTAATTTACTGCACTCACGTTGGTACACGATTGGTGATGTCAACGCGTTTAGCATTTTTGATACCCCCTTTAATGGTTTGCTCAACTGGGTGAAACGCTTTGAAGATCTGGTGCTGAGCAGCTTGATTTTGCTCTTGATCAGCCCAGTGTTATTGGCCGTCGCTATTGGCGTTAAGCTGAGCTCGCCTGGCCCCATCATTTTTAAACAAAACCGCTATGGTTTAGATGGCAAGCCGATCCAAGTTTGGAAATTTCGCAGTATGCGAGTGATGGATAATGGCAGTCATGTGCAGCAAGCCACCAAAGGCGATCCACGAGTTACACGATTTGGTGCGTTCATTCGTCGAACATCGCTGGATGAATTACCGCAGTTTTTCAATGTGTTGCAAGGAAGTATGTCGATCGTGGGGCCAAGGCCACATGCCGTTGCGCACAACGAGCAATATCGCACCATAGTGAATCGCTACATGCTGCGTCACAAAGTGAAGCCCGGCATTACTGGATGGGCACAGATCAATGGTTGGCGTGGTGAAACTGATACGCTCGACAAGATGGAGAAGCGAGTGCAGTTCGATCTGGACTACATCCATCGCTGGTCGCTGTGGTTTGATCTGAAAATCGTCTTCCTGACTATTTTCAAAGGATTTGTTGGAAAAAACGCGTATTAAGACAGGGCACTTGCGTTGTAAGTGCGAGTGCTACTCTTGAATAAATATCGATTTAAATAAGTGCAGGCAAATGGAACCGATTAAACTGACTTCTCTTTTTTCAGCCAGCTTGGTCACGCTGGCTGTGACTTATGCGCCATTAGGGGTTGCGAAGCCAACGCCGAATCCTATCGTGACGGAATCTGGGATGGCGGTAGTGCCGTTTCTTAATCTTTCGACGGGCTATAACGATAACTTGGCCAAATCAAACCAGCAGCAAGACAGCTCGGCCTTCTCGGTGATTGAATCGGGAGTCGGTTTTATAGTCGAGCCGCAAAGCAGTAAAACCCAATTGGGATACCGTTTTCGCAACGGAACGTATTTTAGTTCTCAACAAGATAACTTTACCGATCACTACCTTGATTTGACCAGTGATTGGGAATTGAACTCCCGCCACCGCATTGGGTTTGAGTATAACTTAGCCTTAGCCCATGAAGGCCGTGGTGAGAACGATACAACACTCGGACTTGATTACAACCAATATGAGAGCCACAGTGCCAATCTTGGGTATGGTTTTGGTTCAACAGAAGCGATTGGTCGGATTGAAACCAATATCGGTTGGCAAGATTTTACTTACCAAAATAACCGCACCATTACTCAATATCAGGACTGGGATGAGCTGCGCTTTAACTCCACTTTTTATTATCAGGCATTACCGCGCACCTCGTTTATCGCGCAAGTGATTGCTAACTCTCGTCGTTATGACCTGATCGCACCGGGAACCAGCAGCAAAGATAATAATCACTACTTTGGTTATCTCGGTGCTTCTTGGGATGCCACAGGGAAGTTGCGAGGCAACGCAAAGCTTGGTTACCAGCAAAAAGATTTTGATGCAGCCAGCCGTAAAGACTTTGACTCTTTTTCATGGGATGTGGATGTGACTTATCTGGTTCGCACCTACTCAGCACTCCAGCTGGTGACCAATCGACGTTCGACCGACTCTGATGGCGATGGTGACGCGATTGACGCAGCGACCTATCAAGTCAACTGGTCACACAATTGGAATACCCAATGGACGACTGAAGCCGCATTAACGCGTTTAGAGGAAGACTACACGGCATCGAATCGTGATGATGAAACGACGAATGCGAGTTTACGTGCCAGCTATGATTTTCGCCGTTGGCTGACCTTTGAGTTGGGTGTAGGACGAGAGCGGAAAGACTCCAATATCGACTCGTTAAGCTATAGTCAAAATGTGTATTACCTGTCTGTTCAGGGCGTGATGTAACCCATGATGAAGTACCTACTCTCTTTTTTGCTGTGCCTATTGGTATGGCCGTCATTGGCTGTCGCCAATGACGATTTTTATCGTCTCGGTGTTGGCGATCAGATCCGTATTCAAGTCTATGACGAGCCCGAACTCTCATTTGAGACGCGGGTTAGTGACAACGGCAACATTGATTATCCCTTCCTTGGCCGAATTCGCTTGAAAGGTAAAACCTTGGAAGAAGTCAAAACCACGATTCACGATGGTTTGCTGGATGGTTATTTGATCAACCCTAATGTCTCCGTCTCGATCTTGGAATACCGTCCTTTCTTTGTGAATGGTCAGGTAATGAAGCCTGGAAGTTATCCTTATCATCCCGGTTTGACGGTGAACAAAGCGATCACTATTGCAGGTGGGTTTACGGAGCGTGCCTCAAAAACCAATCTGTTTATCTCCAGTAGTGACGATCCGGAAGCCAAACCGACCAAAGCCACATTGCTGAGTAAACTTCAACCCGGTGACATACTGACAGTCGCCGAAAGCTTCTTTTAATTTTAGGGTGTAACGGTACACAAGATGACAGGCAAACAATTCACTCAAGAAGAAGTGATCGATATTCGTCAGTATTTTAATGTGCTACTTAACTATAAGTGGCGCATCTTACTTTTCTCCGTGATGGTGACGGCGATCACCTTACTGTTCGTGCTCTCAATACGCTCAGAATACACAGCGCGTGCGACTATTTTGATTGAATCGACGCAAGCGAAAGCGGTATCCATTGAAGAAGTGTATGGGCTCGATACCAAAAGTCAGGAGTATTACCTGACCCAAATTGAGATCCTCAAATCTGACACGATCGCTCAAGAAGTCATTGAACGACTTGATTTAGCGTCCGATCCAGAATTCGACTTAAGCCCAGAGAGCGACGCTTCTCCAAGCTTAAAAGAACGCTTGGTTGAGTGGATGCCATTCTTACAGGGGTTTAAGCAGGAAGAGAGCGTCGCCGATCCTGATTTGGAAGCGTATCGCCAAAATCGACTGATCTTGTATAAGTTCAAACGCGGAATGGAGATTAGCCCGATCCGCAAAACCCAGTTGGTGAATATCTACTACACCGCAGGTGATCCTAAGTTGGCGGCGAAAATCGCGAATGAGATTGCGCGGGTGTATATGGACAGCCATTTGGAAGCCAAGTTAGAGGTAGAGCTAAAGGCGAATACTTGGCTAAATACCCGTATGGAAGAGCTGCGTACTCAATTACGAGAATCGGAAGCTAAGTTACAAGCGTTTTTGCAAGCGGAAGGCTTGGTTGATGTGCAAGGTGTTGAAGGGCTCGCAACGCAAGAGTTGGAAGAGCTGACTTCGCAGATGAACAAAGCGCGTGATCGCCGCGTGGCCGCGGAAACCCTGTATCAAGTGGCGAACAGCTACAGTAAAAATGACAGTGACTTGACGGCTTTGTCGTCGATTCCTGAAATTTCCAATCACCCAACCATCCGTGATTTGAAAGTCGCGGAAGTGGATGCTGAGCGGAAAGTCTCTGAGTTTTCTAAGCGTTACGGCCCTAAACACCCGAAATTGAAATCGGCATCAGCACAGTTAGAAGCGGTGCGTAAAAATCTGCGTGCAGAGCTGAGACAGCTGTTAAATGGTATCAATAACGAGCTGCAAGCGGCCAAACAGTCTGAGCGGTCATTACAAACGGAATTTAATCAGCGTAAATCTGAGTTCCAGACCCTGACGGTAAAAAATGCTAAGTATTCTGAGCTGAAGCGCGAAGTACAAACTAACCGTGAATTGTTTGACCTGTTTTTAGCGCGTCAAAAAGAGACCAGTGCTTCGGGGGATTTTAATACCACGATCGCTCGCTTTACTGACCAAGCCAGTGCACCATTAGCGCCGAGTAAACCCAATAAAAAATTGATTGTATTGCTTGCCTTTGTGGTGTCGTTTGGTTTTGCTTGTGTAGTGGCGTTTATCGCTGATGCGATGACTGATACCTTTGCCGACATCAAACAGGTCGAGAAACAGCTGGCACTGAGTTTATTGGGCGTTGTTCCTGTGGTGCGTAAACAGCGTGGCAAACTGGATGCGAAAGCCTATTTTGATGAGAAACTGCGTGAGCTAACCGAAGCGGTGCGTACGATACGGACCAGCTATTTGCTTGCGCATGTCAATCAAGATCAGCATGTCGTGATGCTCACATCTTGTCTGCCCGGAGAGGGAAAGACGACATCTAGCCTGAACTTGGCCTTGTCGTTGGCGCAAATGGAAAAAACCTTGCTGATTGACTGTGATTTACGCAAACCGGCGATTGCGCACCGTTTTGGCATTTCTGGCTCACAACCGGGCGTCACCAATTTACTCAATGGCACGCAAAGCTTAGAAGATTGCGTCTACCATGATGAGCAATCCGGGCTTGATATTCTCACTGCGGGTGTTTATGCCTCCAACCCGTTAGAGCTGCTCTCTTCAAGCAAATTTAGTGAACTGTTGGCCGATTTACGTACTCGCTATCAACGCATTGTGATTGATACGCCACCCTGTCTCGCAGTGAGCGATAGCTTTATGTTGGCGCAATACGTGGACTCTGTGATTTTGGTGATTGATGCCAACCATACTCGAACGCCAGTCGTGCGGGAAGTGGTGGGTAAATTGACTCAGCAGGGCAGTCGTATTGATGGTGTGATACTCAATCGTCTTAATGCGAAAAAGGCTTCACGCTACAGCGGCTATTATCACTACCAAGCTTACTATGGCGAAGAGACGAAATCGGGCGCGGCAAAGTGAACGCTTTTTTTCAGTTTGGATGGCGTGTCGGGGTGGCGAGTTCTGCGTTGTGGGTGATCTATTTCGCCTTCCAGCAAGGGATCGCCTCCTTGTATGGTGTTATCGCTGAGAAGGCTCTGCTAGCTTGGAATCATTCTCCGGCGACGCTCTCGGCCGTGGATGATGCGCACAAGGCTATCCAGAGTGCGATTGAGTATAGCCCTGAACATCCGCAGTATTATTTCTTACAGGGACGGATTTTTCAGTGGCAAGCGTATCTTGCTCAGGAGCAAGATACGCAGCAAGCGTTGCATGCGGCTAAAACCGCGTTTCTGGAGAGTGCCGAGCGGCGCCCAACTTGGCCTGACACTTGGGCTGAATTGTTAAAGATTGAAGCTCAGTTATCTGCTCACGATGCAACGCAGCCTCATTCGAGCAAGGACTCTCTCGATAAATTTATGCGCAATGCTGACCGGTATGGACCCTATACACCAGCCGTGAATATTGCCATCTCGCAGGTGGGGTTAGCACACTGGAAACAGTGGGATAGTGAACAAAAGTGGTTGGTGATTGAACATCTGGCGCGCGGACTAGACGGCAAAAACAGTCGACACCTTTTGGCGGATTACCTAAAATCGGCGCATCAGTTCAAACTGGCTTGCACTTTAGCCTCACGCCGTGAGCCCAAATTAGAGATTTCCATTTGCAACAGCGTCTTAAAATAGGCCGTCAAATCTATCAACAGCGTCCAGTTTCTTTGGTGTTGTTTGGCTTGTTAGCCTTGTCAACGGCTTTGGCTTCTTGGTTGAAATCTTCCGGCTGGCATGCCGATTATATTTACCAATTAGAAAGGGCAGTGGGTGGAGATACCCATTTGCATGGCCTATTAGCCATGTTGCTGACGTTGGCGCTGTATCGAGTGCTTTCTGCCACGAGCCACAGCTATAAGCTGGTCGTATTCACTGGCTTGTTGGTGGCGATTTGCTGCTTGATTGATGAAGGTATGCAAGCCTTCACACCACTTCGCACTTTTTCTATTCAAGACATCTTAGCCAGTTTCATTGGGGTGACACTGGCGAGTGTGATCAACACTATGCTCGCGGGTTTACTGCAACGTAAGCAAAGAGAGCCTTATTAGGCTCTCTTTTTACTATACCTACTTGAAGCTGCAGCGGTATTGGCTACGTTCGTTCACCCCAATCACATAGTCTGTCTATGCTGATGGGGATTCACTCTCTTGCCGCCTACCTGCAACTCCAAGTAGTTTTGGTATAACTAGCAGAACAGACTAATAGATGACGCGATAACGGCTCGGTTTGTGATTCATTGCCAGCACGATATTGAGTAAAAACGCCCCCAAAATCGATAAACCTATGGTCAGTGGAGAAACAAAAAAGAACGAGGCGAGCAAGATTAAACCGTCAATCGCCATCTGGCTTTTCCCGACTGAGATGCCAAATCTGTCTTGAATAAAGAGGCACAGCACATTAAAGCCGCCAAGGCTTGAGCGATGACGAAACAAAATCAGCATCCCTAAGCCCATCAATAGCCCTCCGGCTACCGCGCAATAAACTACATTCACTTTTTCAAGAGTAATCAACATGGCCAGGTGATCGGCAAAGATCGAGACTAAAGCGCCAGAAATCGCGCTATTAAACGCAAAACGAGCACCAAAGCGCTTCCAAGCCAACAGATAAAATGGGCAATTCGAGAGAAAATAGAGCACGCCAAAGGTCAGCGGCAAAAATTGGGTCATTAGCAGCGCTAATCCTGTGGTTCCTCCGGTTAGCAGTTGTCCCGCTTGTAGAAAATAGACGCCCTGTGCGACAAGAAATGTCCCAGTCAGAATCGCGATCCAATCTTCTTTATGTGAATGTTTTTCCATAAATTCCGTTATCAGGAGAGAGAATGGCGCGGATGTTAATGAAAAGCGGATATTTTCGGTAGCTAGGGATGGAAAATTGAGGTAAACCTATGTCACATCCGCTTTACAGGGTGTAAAGCAAAAAATTGACAGTTTTGTTGTTTAGATAGGTTTTATACCTAGAGCATGAATACTGTCGTAGTGGTTATGAAAAAACTGCATGATAAATTCATGAATTTGGGCTTTATGATAAAGATCAAATTATGTAGAATGCGCGCCATAAAGTGATGACGAAAACGTTTGCGTGGAGTCATTGTGTGGTTTTTTTGCAATTTCAGTCAATCTGAGTCAGGAGATACAGATGCTTAAGCGTGATATGAACATCGCTGATTACGATCCGGAGCTATACGCTGCCATTCAGGAAGAGACGCTTCGTCAAGAAGAACATATTGAACTTATTGCTTCAGAAAACTACACCAGCCCGCGTGTAATGCAAGCACAAGGTTCTCAATTGACCAACAAGTACGCCGAAGGTTATCCAGGTAAGCGTTACTATGGTGGTTGTGAGTACGTGGACAAAGCAGAAGCTTTAGCGATTGATCGTGCTTGCCAACTGTTTGGCTGTGAATACGCGAACGTTCAGCCGCACTCTGGATCTCAAGCGAACAGTGCTGTGTACATGGCGCTGCTCAACCCAGGTGACACCGTGCTAGGTATGAGCCTTGCTCACGGTGGTCATTTGACTCACGGTTCACCGGTTAACTTCTCGGGTAAGCACTACAATGTGATCCCTTACGGTATCGATGAAGCGGGCCAAATTAACTACGATGAAATGGAAGCCTTAGCACTGGAGCATAAGCCAAAGATGATCATCGGTGGCTTCTCGGCTTACTCACAAATCGTGGATTGGAAACGCATGCGTGAAATCGCCGATAAAGTGGGTGCTTACCTGTTTGTTGACATGGCGCACGTTGCGGGTCTGATTGCGGCGGGTGTTTACCCAAGCCCAGTGCCTTTTGCACACGTTGTCACGACCACCACGCATAAAACACTGGCAGGTCCACGCGGTGGCTTGATCTTGTCAAATGCCGGTGAGGAGATGTACAAGAAGCTGAACTCTGCAGTATTCCCTGGCGGCCAAGGCGGTCCTTTGATGCACGTGATTGCGGCTAAAGCGGTGGCGTTCAAAGAAGCGATGGAGCCTGAGTTTAAAGAGTATCAAGCGCGTGTGGTGAAAAACGCCAAAGCTATGGTGGCTCAGTTCCAAGAACGTGGTTACAAGATCGTCTCTAACAGCACGGAAAACCACTTGTTCCTTGTTGATCTGATTGATAAAAACATCACAGGTAAAGAAGCAGATGCCGCTCTGGGCGCTGCCAATATCACGGTTAACAAGAACTCGGTACCAAATGACCCACGCAGCCCGTTTGTGACTTCAGGTATCCGTGTTGGTACACCTGCAATCACTCGCCGTGGTTTTACCGAGCAAGACGCAAAAGATCTCGCCAACTGGATGTGTGATGTTCTAGACAACATCAATGATCAAGGTGTGATTGAAGCGACGAAACAAAAAGTATTGGCGATTTGTCAACGTCTGCCTGTTTACGCTTAAGCGCTAAAACCCAACCATGTGAAGTTGCAACGCTATGGTTGCAACTTTCTTTGGGTAGGTTGTCCTGATAAAAAAGCCTGCGAAGTTCGCAGGCTTTTTTGTTTGTCATCCCTAAACCACCGCTTTTAGTGGCGGTGATTGTTTGGTCAATCGCGTCAGTATTTACTTACTGACGCTGATCATGGTGCCGGATTTACACTTGAACATGTAGTACTTGTTGCTTTCGGTAAACTTACCTAAGCCTTCCCCATCACAATAATCCACGTTGATATCGCGCATGATATCGAGAGTTTTCTCAGTTTTCAGGGCAAACTTCGCGCCATCAGCGCACACAATGCGTACTTGGCCATCATCGCTGACTGAGTAAATGTTCACTTCGGTATTACACAGCTCAAAAGAGGCTTCACGATAGTTATCTTGCTGGGTATTCGATGAACAACCAGCCAATAGCGCTGCAGCAGTGAGGGCAAATAAGCCGATATGATTCATTATTATTTCCTTGTGGTCAGGATTCACTCAAAAGCACCATCGGGCGAGCGAAAATTAATCGAAACTTTAGCCTAAGCCTATAGAAGCCAAGCGTAGGATTCAAGGTTAAATCAGGGAATTGGTTGAGATTATGGTGAAGGATCTCATCCCCGTGAAAAGCATCAAGCCTGCGAGGTGCAGGCTTGATGAGGAGGCTTATTTGACTTCTAAACCCTTGGCTTGTAAGTCAGCATGGTAAGAGGAACGTACAAAGGGTCCACAGGCTGCATGAGTAAAGCCGAGTTCTAGAGCAATCTCTTTCAGCTCATCAAACTCTGCGGGTGGCACGTAGCGTTCAACCGGCAGATGGTGGCGACTTGGTGCGAGATATTGGCCAAGGGTCAGCATGGTGACGCCATGAGCACGGAGATCTTTCAATACTTCGACGATCTCTTCTTTAGTTTCACCCAAGCCCATCATCAAACCGGATTTAGTCGGTACATGAGGATGCTGCTCTTTAAATTGACGCAGCAGCTCTAACGACCACTTATAGTTAGCGCCTGGGCGCACTTTACGATACAAGCGTGGCGCGGTTTCCAAATTGTGGTTGAACACATCGGGCGGATTGTCTTTTAAGGCCTCAAGAGCCACTTCCATACGACCACGGAAATCAGGCACCAAGGTTTCAATCTTGATGTGCGGATTCAAAGCGCGAATTTCACGGTTACAATCGGCGAAATGTTGTGCACCACCATCACGCAAGTCATCGCGGTCCACCGAAGTAATTACCACGTACTTGAGCTTCATATCATGAATGGTTTGTGCGAGCTTTTTCGGCTCTTCCGCTTCTGGTGCATTGGGGCGGCCATGGGCAACATCACAGAATGGGCAGCGACGGGTACAGATAGCACCTAAAATCATAAAGGTCGCCGTACCATGGTTAAAACACTCAGCCAAGTTAGGGCAGGAGGCTTCTTCACAGACTGAGTGAAGATTATTTTTACGCATGGCGGCCTTGATGTCTTGAATGCGCTGGCTATCCGCAGGTAGCTTTATCTTCATCCATTCTGGTTTGCGCAGAACTTCTTTCTGCTCTGTCGGCATGTTCTTGATGGGAATCAAAGCCATTTTGTCGGCGTCACGATATTTAACGCCGCGTTCCATCTGAATTGGTTTACTCATGATTGTATGCTTCTGTGCTGAATTCGACTTGCTCGTAGTCCAGTAGAGTAACGAGTTCTTGGATTAATACTTTTTCAACCTGTTCCATGCTGACCGGATGCAGGTCACTCACTTGAATCATCTCCATTCCAGCATACCCACAAGGGTTAATACGTAAAAATGGAGCAAGATCCATCTGAATATTGAGTGCGAGTCCGTGGAAAGAGCATCCCTTGCGGATACGCAAACCTAAAGAGCAGATTTTTCTATTTTGTACGTAAACTCCGGGGGCATCGGGTCGTGCGGCTGACTCAATTTGATAATGTTTTAAGGTGTGAATAACCAAATTTTCAATGTGTGTCACTAATTCACGGACGCCGAGCTTTTTACGGCGTAGGTCAATCAGAAAATAGGCGACTAATTGCCCCGGTCCGTGGTAGGTGACTTGCCCACCCCGATCACTTTGTACAACAGGAATATCTCCAGTATTGAGGAGGTGCTCAGCTTTGCCGGCTTGTCCTTGAGTAAACACGGGGTTGTGTTCGACAAGCCACACTTCATCAAGCGTTGTGGAGTCACGTTGATCAGTGAATTGATGCATTGCCTGCCAAACGGGAGTGTAGTCCTGTCTGCCAAGGCGTCTCACCAACAGCTGGTTTTCCATTATTGTCATCCGCCAGAGATATATAAAGTTTTTCGATTATAAACTGCTTACCTGTAATGAACTACACATCAGGGGGAACTTTTTGACCCTGATAATAAGGTGGTTTTGTTAATTTTTTGAAAAATAAAGAAAAAGCAGCCTAAGCTGCTTTCAAAAATATTTGAATAAATAAAATAATAGCGTGGTTTTACAGAACCATACGCACAATATCGATTTCACCGAGCTCTTTATAAAGGATCTCTACTTGTTCAATTGAGGTCGCGTGAATAGTCACCGACACCGAATGGTAGTTACCCTTAGCGCTGGGTTTAACGCGTGGGCTGTAGTCACCAGGAGCATGACGTTGAATCACTTCCAACACACGTTCTGGCAGCTCAGGCTTAGCGTGTCCCATCACTTTGTAGGTAAAGGAGCATGGGAATTCGAGCAGATCTTTTAATTTCGCATCAGAGTTGATGTTCAGCATGGTGAAACTCCAGTTTGAGCATTGGAAAAACGGGACGAAATACTACAGCCATTCGGGCGTGATCTCAAGCTCACAAAAAAGCCTCATGAAGCGGCTTTTGGGGAGATCAATCTCTTTAGACAGTATTGGCTTTACTGGCTGAACGGTTTAAAACCAGCTTTTGAACAGCAGAACCAAGTAATCCCATAGGCGGCTAAATAGGCTGCCTTCTTGCACATCTTCCAGTGCGAGCAATGGGTATTGAGCAATATCGTTACCAGCTAATTGATAGTAAAGTGTGCCGACGACATCACCTTTCTTCAGCGGTGCTTTCAATTGTTTTTCAAGTACAAAGCTGGCGGTGAGATCTTTGGCTTGTCCGCGTGGCAAAGTTACGTAAGTATCTTTATCAACACCGAGTGCAATCGTGTCTTTATCGCCCATCCAGATGGTTTCATTCACGAAAGTCTCACCCGCTTTGTGTGGTGCCACGGTTTCAAAGAAGCGGAAACCGTAGCTCAGTAGCTTCTTACTTTCCGCTTTACGCGCGTTTTCGTTGTCAGTACCCATCACCACCGCAACCAAGCGCATGTTGCCTTCTGTAGCAGAGCTCACGAGGTTATAGCCAGCACCACTCGTATGTCCGGTTTTAATGCCGTCCACATTCATGCTTTTATCCCAAAGCAAACCGTTACGGTTGTATTGAGTGATGCCGTTGTAAGTGAATTTTTGCTCGGAGTAGATTGCGTACTCTTCAGGAACATCACGGATCAGAGCTTGGCCAAGTAGAGCCAGATCGTATGGCGTAGAGTAAAGATTAGGATCGTCCAAACCGTGAGAGTTAGTGAAGTGCGAATTCTTCATCCCAAGTGAGCTTGCCCAAGCGTTCATCAGGTCAACAAACGCATCTTCCGTTCCTGCGACGTGCTCTGCCATCGCTACACACGCATCATTACCCGATTGGATGATGATGCCGCGGTTGAGATCGCTGACCTTAACCGTGGTTCCGACTTCAACGAACATTTTCGAAGAATCAGGGAAGTTTTTCGCCCAAGCATTTTTGCTGATCACTACATCGTCATTTAGCGAGATGTTGCCACGCTTTACTTCTTGACCGATCACGTAACTGGTCATCATCTTGGTTAGGCTGGCAGGAGAGAGTTTGGTATCCATCTCTTTTTCAGCCAACACTTTTCCTGAATGGTAATCCATCAGTACATAGCCTTTAGCGGCAATTTGTGGTGCGTCTGGTGTCACGATAGGAGAGGCGAAAGCAGTGCTGCTTAGCGTGATAGAAAGCGTAATAGAAGACGCTAACACAGATTTGAGGATTGATTTTTTCATGGTGAATGCTTAGTTCTACTTAAGTGTCCGTAATCTTAACAAAAATAACGTCTCAAACCAGACCAGATAGACTCAGGTCAGGTTTGAGTGGTCATTTAGCACGTTTATTAATCGTCTTGATAAATGCGCTGTCATAGCCTGCGGATTTTACTTGTTCAAGTAAAGTCTGCGTCAGGTCATCGTCAGTAAATGGCCCGAGGAATAAGCGATGCGTATTATTTGTACTCTCGACGAAGCTCGGTGCCGATAAGTTCTGACCGAGGTTTTGCGCTAAAGTTCGCACGCGTTCGATATGTTGTGATGAAACCACCTGAATCACATATTCGAGGGCGTTGTTTTTACTTTTCGGGCGCGGTTTAGTGGGTTTATCGACGGTAATCACTTCAATGCGCACATTGGCGGTTCCTGCTTGGACCACCCCAATTTTATAGGCGGCTGCATAGCTAAGGTCGATGATTCTTCCATCATGGAAAGGCCCACGGTCATTGACTCTTACCACGGTCGATTTGCCATTGTCCGTATTGGTCACTTTGACATAACTGGGAATCGGTAGCGTTTTATGTGCTGCCGTCATCGAGTACATGTCGTAAATCTCACCGTTTGAGGTGAGGTGTCCATGGAATTTTTTGCCGTACCAAGAGGCTTTGCCACTTTCGGTAAACCCTTTAGGGTTTTTAATGATGCGATAGCTCTTACCACGCAGATTGTAATCTTTATTACCCCCGAAGCTGTACGGTTCATATTGCGGATGTGCATCTTCAATATGTTCGACAGACAGTGGTGTATCGGGTGCTTGATCGTCAGACATATCATAGCGCCCCCCAGGAGAGCTACATCCAGCGAGGATTAAAACGAGCAGTAAGTATAAATAAATTCGGTTCATTAAATCGTCTTCGAAAACGCTTTGCGGTGCGTATGGATGGACATCAAAATACCGAAACCGGCCATCAGTGTCACCATCGACGTTCCACCATAACTAATCAGTGGTAGTGGAACACCCACCACGGGTAAAATTCCGCTCACCATGCCTATGTTCACAAACACATAAACAAAGAAGCTCAATACGATACTGCCAGCCATCATACGCCCAAAGGACGTTTGTGCATGGCTAGCGAGATAAAGTCCACGACCAATAATAAATAAATAGAGGCTGAGTAGGACTAAGATGCCGATCATACCCCATTCTTCGGCAATGACTGCAAAGATAAAGTCAGTATGTCGTTCAGGAAGAAATTCAAGTTGTGATTGTGTGCCGTGTAACCAGCCTTTTCCTGACAAGCCACCTGAACCAATCGCAATTTTACTTTGGATGATGTGATAGCCAGCGCCAAGAGGGTCGGATTCAGGATCGAACAAAGTACGCACGCGGGTTTTTTGGTATTCGTGCATCAGGAAGAACCACAGCACAGGCACAAAAGCGCCGATGGCTACGGCCGCTGCAGTAATCAGCTTCCAGCTAATGCCCGCCAAGAAGATTACAAAAATGCCCGAGGCTGCAATCAAAATTGAGGTGCCAAGGTCGGGCTGTTTCGCAATTAAAATGGTTGGAACGAACACCATTACCAACGAGGCGAATAAGGTTTTGAACGAAGGAGGCAGTGCGTGTTTGCCGATGTAACGTGCCACCATCAAAGGTACGGCGAGTTTGAGCAGTTCTGAAGGCTGAAAACGGACAAAACCGAGATCTAGCCAACGTTGCGCGCCTTTGGATATTTCCCCAAACAGCAGTACACACACCAACAATATGACGCCGCAAAAAAATAGGATAGGTGCAGCACTCTCATAGGTACGCGGTGGAATTTGCGCCAGAATCACCATGATGATGAGAGCCATGGCCATGCGCATGGCTTGGCGATCCATCATCGCTAGACTCTGACCGCTGGCGCTGTACATCACCACTAAGCCAAATCCCATTAGGGCAAGAACGCCAAGCAGTAGAGGCAGGTCAATATGAAAACGCTCAAACAGCGCCCGGTTTTGTCCGGTTGCAGGATCCATCTTCATGGCTGTATTACCTCTTCTTTTGATTCTGCTTTTGGCTCTTCTTCTTTTTTGCCCAAAATCACGTGATCGAAAATTTGTCGCACGACTGGCGCACCATTACTGGAGCCGCCGCCGCCATTTTCCAATACGAAGGTGACGATAACTTTGGGATCTTTGACAGGGGCAAAGCCCGTAAACAGAGCATGGTCATGTAAGTGCTCTGCTAACTCACTTGCGTTATATTTTTGGCCTTCCGCTAGACCAAATACTTGCGCTGTCCCTGATTTTCCCGCACTTTCGTAAGGCATATTCTGGAAGGCGCGACGTGCGGTTCCTTTAGCGCCATGGTTAACCAGATACATGCCATGGATAGCCATGTCCCAATACTTTTTCGGCACGCCATCAATCGGTGGGTAAGTGGTGTACTCGGTCTCTTTTTGGGTTGAGAACTGTTCACCATTATCTATGGTGGCACGCAGAAGATGCGGGGCAATCACTTTACCGTGGTTAACTAAAACCGATGTCGCTTTGGCAATTTGCATTGGTGTGGCAGTCCAATAGCCTTGTCCAATCCCAACCGGAATGGTGTCACCTTGATACCAAGGCACTTTGTGACGTGCCATTTTCCACTCGCGTGTTGGCATATTGGCTTTACTCTCTTCGTAAATATCAATCCCCGTCAGATCCCCAAAGCCAAAGCGCATCATCCAACTGGAGAGTTTATCTATGCCCATGTCATAGGCGATTTGATAGAAGAAGGTATCTACCGATTCTTCGAGAGATTTAATGATGTCTACCCGGCCGTGGCCCCAACGTAGCCAGTCGCGGAAAGGCCGAGTATCGGTATTGGGAATGCGCCAGTAACCCGGATCATTACGGGTGGTATTGGGTGTAATGATCCCATCTTGCAGTGCGGACACCGCAATAAACGGTTTGACGGTTGACCCCGGCGGATAAATGCCAAGCGTGGTGCGGTTTACTAATGGACGACGTTTGTCATTGAGTAAATCGCTGTAGGCTTTACCTGAAATACCATGCACGAATGCATTGGGGTCGTAACTTGGGCTCGATGCCATGGCGAGCACGCCATTATCTTTAGGATCGAGAGCGACAATCGAGCCGCGGCGACCTTCGAGCAGCTTGTAGGCATAGAGCTGAAGTTCGATATCGAGATTGAGCACGATATCTTTTCCCGGAATGGGGGGGACGTATTTAAGGGTGCGAATGACACGGCCACGGCTGTTGACTTCGACTTCCTGATAACCAGCGGTACCGTGCAGTAAGTCTTCATAGTAGCGTTCAATCCCCAGTTTGCCGATGTCTCGGGTGGCTTGGTAGTTGGCTTTTTTACCTTCTTTGTCCAAGCGTTCGAGATCTTTATCGTTAATCCGCGATACATAACCAATCACGTGGGTCAGCACTTCGCCATAGGGGTAATAGCGTTTGAGGTTAGCGGTGACTGAAACGCCGGGGAATTTATGTTGATTAACGGAAAATTTCGCCACTTCATCGTCGGTAAGCTGAGTCAGCAGCGGTACAGAATTAAAGCGGCGAGTCTGTTTGCGTTCCTTTTCAAAGGCGGCAAGCTTTTCTGGGCTGATCTCAATGAGTTGTTGCAAGCGCGCAATGGTCTCTTCCATATTTGGCACTTTTTCTGGGATCACTTCTAAGTTGAATACCGGACGGTTTTCCGCCAGAAGCACACCGTTGCGGTCAAAAATCAGCCCGCGGTTAGGCGCAATCGGAACGACTTTGATGCGGTTATCGTTGGATCGCGTTTTGTAGTCTTGATATTGGTTGATCTGAATATTGTACAAGTTGGTCACCAGCAGACCCATGCAGATCAAGATCCCGACAAAAGAGACGATGGCACGATTACGAAACAGATGCGTTTCGGCTTGATGGTCGCGGATAGGGGTATGCTGGCGTAACATGTCACTCTATTCTCGGTGGTAAGGGTGGTTAGTAGTAATGCTCCACGCACGGTATAAACTTTCTGCCATCACCACGCGCACTAGTGGATGAGGCAAGGTCAGTGGAGAAAGAGACCAACTTTGGTCTGCCGCGGCTTTACAGGCGGGCGCAAGGCCTTCTGGTCCACCAATCAGGATCGAGACGTCACGCCCATCCAGTTTCCAGCTTTCCAACTGTACTGCGAGCTCTTCCGTATCCCAACGTTTGCCGGGAATATCTAAGGTGACGATTCGATTGCCTTTGGGCACTGCGGCCAGCATCGCTCCGCCCTCTTTTTGTAAGATACGCGCAATATCAGCATTTTTACCGCGTTTACCGGCGGTAATTTCTACCAATTCCAAAGGCATATCATGAGGGAAGCGACGACGATACTCTTGGAAGCCTTCTTCGACCCATTTAGGCATCTTAGTACCGACGGCGATCAGTTGAATCTTCACACTTAACCCCAGAGTTTTTCCAATTGATAGAGTTCGCGTGGCGCTTCTTGCATCACATGCAACATTACGCTACCCATATCCAGAACGACCCATTCACCTTCATTTTCGCCGTTCATACCCAGTGGTTGCAGGCCAGAAAGTTTGGCTTCATTGGCTACGTGTTCAGCGATGGAGGCGACATGTCTTTTGGATGTGCCAGTACAGACAATCATGTAATCAGTAACGCTGGATTTCTCTTTTACATCTAGAGTTACGATATCGACCGCCTTCATGTCGTCAGCTTTGTCGAAAAGAAAGTCTTTAAGTGCTTCACCTTGCAAGAGAATGTCCTCTGAAAATCATCAATAAAATACAGCTTTCGCTTAAAAGGGCGCAGTATATCACGCTTTTAGTGAGGCAAAGGTAGGTTTGCCTGAGGATTGCAGCATTCAAGGCTTAGTTGCTGCAAGATTGGCCATACTGGCTGTTCGTATTGCGTTTTTGCCAGTAATTCAGCCTGAGTTAATATTCCAACCAACCGAAGTAGGGCGCGACTCGATAAGCGCTGTAAAGCGGCAGAGTAGAGTGGTCTTCGATTCTGCCAGACACGATAGCGATCAAAAAGACTCCCCAAATTACCCAGCTGTTGGCGCTCTTGTTGCCATTTAAGCAGTTGAGTCAGCTCTTTTTGCGCGGTGCGGATCAGAATAATTGGCTCACTCTCTTCGAGCATGAGCTGGCGCAAAATACGCTGAGCACGGTTGGCTTTGCCTTCTAATAGCGCATCCATCCAGTGATAAGGCGTGAAATGGTTATGGCGGCTCAGCGACTCTTCCAAGCGCACTAAAGTCAGTAGACCATCGGGGTAGAGTAACGCTAATTTTTCGAGACTTTGCGCTAATGCAAAGAGATTACCTTCATGCCACTGCGCCAACATTTGTACCGCTTCGGCATCCGGTTTTAAACCGAGGGCAAAACAGCGCTGCTGAACAAACTGAGGTAAACGGCTCAATTCTGGCGTGAGGCAGTTAACCCAACAGGCTTGCTGCGCAAGCGTTTTGAACCAAGCTGCGTTCTCTTGCGCCTTAGTCAGTTTGGGGCCAATCACCAGCAAGAGAATGTCTTGGTGAAGTTGGCCTACCAGTGCGCTAAGTTCCTTTGCCGTTTGAGCATTGACCCCAGATTCTGGGATCTCAATTTCGATAAGTTGGCGAGATGAAAACAGACTCAGTGCTTGGCAACAGTCATACACCGCGTTCCAATCGAGCCCGGCATCCGCGCTAAATCGGTGTTTTTCCAAAAAACCTTGCGCTTGTGCCGTTTTTTCGATGGCGGTTTTGGCTTCTTGGAGCAGCAGTGGCTCATTACCGAATACGAGGTAAATCGGATAGAGCGTTTTGTGCAGTGATTCAGCCAGTTTTTCAGCGTAAATGCGCATCGAAACTACTCACTGCTGCCTTCTGTTGACACTGGGTTGGCTACTTCTTGCGTATCAACGCGATAGTCAGTGATCCCTTCGCCTTCAATACTTTCATCATCCAACGTTTTACGTGCAAAGTCTGCTTTTAAACGTGCCATCTGGCGCACAATTTGGCTGGCAGCTAGCTTGCGCATTTCATCTTCAATCATGTCGCGCTCAACGGATTTTGCTAGGGCTGTTAGAGGGTTATCTAAGTAGCTGCGTGTTACGCTAGTTGTGAATGTACGACTGCCCAGTTCGGGAACAGTGACGCGATAAGAGGCACGGAAAGTAAGCTCTTTTTCTGCAGCGCGAGTATTTTGGTAAAGTGACAACGTGCGTTCACTGGTGCTTTCACTGAGTAGATGTAGATTAGGTAGATCTTCTGCTGGAGCTTGCAGATCGATTTTATTCAAACGTAACTGACGGTGCACCATACGAGTAAAGGTGCTGTATTGGTCATAGCTGGTCAGTGACATACGAGAGAGTTCTTGGGGAATATCGTAATCACCGCGCAAGTGGAAACCACAAGCCGTGAGTAAGCTTGTCATCAGAACCAAGAGTGACCATTTCAAAGTAGGGAAAAGAGTGTTACGCATGGATGCTTCAGTCTCGTTATTAGGCAAAATACTTATCTCAGCTCACCAAGAGCGAAAGCTTGCTGTGCGATAAGCTGAGATAAGTAAACAGGGCGAACCCTGTTTACTGACATTAAAATAAGCCATCAGTTCAGCGAGTGTTCTCATGGCTTAGTGACTCATCGATAAAATGTGAGTTAGTTGGCAACGATGTTCAGCAGTTTGCCCGGTACGTAAATCACTTTACGTACGGTGAGGCCATCAATGAACTTCTGTACGTTTTCATCTTGCATACCGAGCGCTTCAACCTGTTGTTGAGTAGCATCGGCAGCGACAGTGAGTTTACCGCGCAGTTTGCCGTTGACTTGCAGCACGATCAGCTTTTCATCTTCGACCAGTGCGGCTTCATCGTACGTCGGCCAGCTTGCCGTATCGATATTGCTTTGACCCAGTGCCACCCACATTTCGAAACAGATATGCGGTGTGATTGGGTAAAGCATGAGCGTGATGGCTTTGAGTGCTTCATCCAGAATCGCGCGATCTTGCGCTTCGGTCATCGGCGCTTTCGTCAGCTTGTTCATCAGCTCCATGATTGCCGCAATCGCCGTGTTGAACGTTTGGCGACGTGCTACGTCATCCGTCACTTTAGCGATGGTTTTGTGCACATCGCGGCGCAGCGCTTTTTGGTCTGCATTCAGTGCTGAAGCATCTAAAGCGGGAGCTTGGCCGAGCTCAGTGTGCTCACGCACCAGTTTCCATACGCGGCGCAGGAAGCGGTTCGCACCTTCAACACCAGATTCTTGCCATTCCAACGTCATATCCGCTGGTGAAGCAAACATCATGAACAGACGTACTGTGTCTGCGCCGTACTTATCAACCATTTCTTGTGGGTCGATACCGTTGTTTTTCGACTTAGACATTTTAATCATGCCTGAGTGTTCAACTTGGCGGCCACTTGCATCAACCGCAGAAACGATACGGCCTTTGCCATCACGTTCCACTTTCACTTCGGTTGGTGATACCCACTCTTTACCACCTTTCTCATTGGTGTAGTAGAAGGCATCAGCCAGTACCATGCCTTGGCATAGCAGCTTTTTGAACGGCTCATCACTCTTCACATAACCCGCGTCACGCAGCAGTTTGTGGAAGAAGCGTGAATAGAGCAGGTGCATACACGCGTGTTCAATACCACCGATGTACTGATCAACCGGCAGCCAGTAGTTGGCTTTCTCTGGATCTAAGATGTCATCCGCTTGTGGTGAACAGTAACGCGCGTAGTACCATGAAGACTCCATAAAGGTGTCGAAGGTATCGGTTTCACGCAAGGCTGGTTCACCGTTAAAGGTGGTTTTTGCCCACTCTTTATCAGCTTTGATTGGGCTAGTTACGCCATCCATCACCACATCTTCTGGTAGGATAACGGGCAGTTGGTCTGCTGGTACTGGGTGTACTTGGCCATCCTCCGTGGTCACCATAGGGATTGGAGCACCCCAGTAACGTTGACGAGACACGCCCCAGTCACGTAGACGGAAGTTAACGGTTTTCTTACCTTTGCCTTCTGCTTCCAATTTGGCAGCAATCGCATGAAAGGCAGCTTGGAAATCCAAACCATCAAATTCGCCAGAAGCGAAAAGAACACCTTTTTCAGTGTAAGCCGCTTCAGACACATCCAGCTCACTGCCATCGGCAGGCTTAATCACAGGGATGATGTCTAGGCCATATTTGGTCGCGAATTCAAAGTCACGTTGGTCGTGTGCAGGCACAGCCATTACCGCACCAGTACCGTAATCCATCAACACGAAGTTCGCGATATAGATAGGTACTTCACGGCCGTTGAGAGGATGGATCGCGGTTAGGCCTGTCGCCATGCCTTTCTTTTCCATGGTCGCGATTTCAGCTTCTGCAACCTTGGTGTTTTTACATTCATCGATGAAGGCGGCGAGGGCTGGGTTATTCGCTGCCGCTTTTGTCGCTAGAGGGTGGCCTGCAGCGATACCGACATAAGTAACCCCCATCAGAGTATCTGGACGCGTGGTGTACACTTCAAGATCGGTGTTTTCACCTTTAACGGCAAATTTTAGTTCCACACCTTCAGAGCGGCCAATCCAGTTGCGCTGCATGGTTTTGACCATTTCAGGCCAACCGTCTAGGTTATCCAGATCGTCAAGCAGCTCTTGAGCATAGGCGGTGATCTTAATAAACCACTGTGGGATCTCTTTTTGCTCAACCGGAGTGTCACAACGCCAGCAGCAACCATCTTCCACTTGTTCGTTAGCCAGAACCGTTTGGTCGTTTGGACACCAGTTGACTGATGAGGTTTTTTTGTACACTAAGCCTTTTGCAAACAGCTTAGTGAAAAACTCTTGTTCCCAGCGGTAGTACTCAGGGCGACAAGTTGCGAATTCACGATTCCAGTCATAACCAAAACCCAGTAGCTTGAGCTGGTTTTTCATGTATTCGATATTTTCGTATGTCCAAGGTGCTGGCGCAGTATTGTTTTTTACCGCTGCGTTTTCAGCAGGCAGACCAAAAGCATCCCAACCAATAGGTTGCAGTACGTTTTTGCCTTGCAGACGTTGGAAACGAGAGACTACATCACCGATGGTGTAGTTACGCACGTGACCCATGTGCAGTCGGCCACTTGGATAAGGGAACATGGAAAGACAGTAGAATTTTTCTTTATTTGGGTCTTCACTTACAACGAAGGTTTTGTTGTTGTCCCAGTGCTGTTGAACTTTGTGTTCAATATCTTGCGGGTTGTATTGCTCTTGCATCGATGACATCCATCTTGGAATTTGTGAGTTCAGTAGGAACGAAGTCTTTCGGTTCGGCATAGAATACAGAAAGCAGGGGGTTACAACAATAGCTAATCCGGCAGCCATCAGGCTTGAGAGAGGTGAGAAATGCCAAAACAGAAAGCAAGTTATGAAGCCTTACTGGAAGAGGTAGTGGAAACACTCAAACACAGCCCAGATGGCGTGAATGAGATCGTTGAATCCTCTGCGAAATACGTCGATGCGGCGAATGATTTGACCAAGGATGAGCTTGCGCTGATCTCCGCTTATGTAAAAGCTGACCTTAAAGAGTTCTCGCAAAGTTTTGAGCAAAGCAAAAGCAGCCCATTCTATCTGATGATCACCAATTCTATTTGGCAGGGGCTACTGGATATTACCGACCGCACCAAAGTGGAATGGGTCGAGCTGTTTGCTGATTTAGAACACCAAGGCTTGTATCAGGCGGGAGATATGATTGGTTTGGGCGTGTTGATCTGTGATCAGTGCGGTCATAAAACCGAATTTAATCACCCAACGGAAATTGAACCCTGTTCGCAATGTGGCGGTAAAGCGTTTAGCCGCCAACCACTGAAACCTTAGTTGGATAAAGCGTTGCAATAAAAAACGGGAAGATAACTTCCCGTTTTACTTTTACTTATCTAGCCCGGCGCAGGCGCCAGAAAGCGAACCCAATCGCTAAGCCTACCCAGAGGTAGAGTGGCGTTGTGCCCCATAGGAAGTAAGGTGTACTACCGCGAGTCGGGGTGACCGTTGCTTTTAGCACGCCAGTTTCAAATTGTGGCAACTGAGCTACGATGCGTCCTCGCTCGTCAGTGACGGCCGTCACTCCATTGTTGGTGGCGCGGATCAGCGGCTTGCCCAATTCTAAGGCGCGCATGCGAGCGATTTCCATGTGTTGCAATGGGCCTATCGAACGACCAAACCAAGCATCATTCGAAAGCGTCAGTAGGAAGTCGGTTTCCGGCGTCACATTATCGCGTACTTGCTCATTGAAGATGATTTCGTAGCAGAGTGCGGTAACAAATGCGAAACCCTTTGCAATCAAATTCGGTTGCACGTAAGCCCCTTGGCTAAAGGAGGACATCGGCAAATTAAAGAATGGAGCTAATGGACGCAGGATCTCTTCAAACGGCACGAATTCGCCAAAAGGCAACAAGTGGTACTTATGGTAGCGCTGAGTCAGATCATAACGGTATTCGCCATGAGGCGTATCACCGACGGTCAGCACGCTATTGAAGTACTGCTTATCTTCACTTTGATTGATGATGCCAGTAATCACCGCGCTTTGGTTCATACGTGCCGCAGCATCAAGATTATGCAGAAATGAGGAGATTTCATATTCAAAAGCGGGGATCGCCGCTTCTGGCCAAATGATCACATCGGCATCCCAGTTTTCGCGAGTAAGATCGGTGTATTTCATGATGGTTGGCCAGCGCTGGCTAGGCAGCCATTTCAATCCCTGTTCGATATTGCCTTGAATCAAGGCCAGTGAGGCTGTGCGCTCAGTTTGTGGGGTGACCCACTGCATGGCTTGGAGGCCATAACCGGTTGCGTAAACCACAAGAGGGATGAAAGCCATCAGCCAACGGCGATTAAGTACGGCATAAGCTAAGCTACCAGCACAAAACAGCAATAACAGCGTGATGAGCTCTACGCCACCGATGGGGGCAAAGTTGGCGAGAGGGCTATCAATTTGGCTATAACCGAGCCACAGCCAAGGAAAACCCGTCATCACCCAACCACGTAGCCAATCGGTAATCAGCCACAAAGCTGGGGCAGCACACAGCCATTTACTGCGTGAGTTGTTCGGAAAAAAGCGATTGAGTAGCCAGCCGAAAAGGCTTGGATAAAGTGCCAGATAGCCGACCAATAGAGTCATTAAAAACAGGCTGGCAATTTTGGGCATGCCGCCAAACGTATCAATACTGACGTGTACCCAACTGATACCCACCGCAAATTGACCAATCCCCCAGAGATAAGCAATCAAAGCCGCTCGCTTGGCGCTTTGTTGGTGGAGCAGAAGCAGTAGGATAAATGGGCTGAGTAGAGCCCAAGGCCAAAATTGATACGGGGCAAAAGCCAGAGGAGTTATGACGCCAACAAAAGCGGCCGCAAGCGGCCGCATTAGGCGATGAGATAATACGCTGTTCATCGTCTCTTTTCTTTACTCTTACTTAGTAAGAGAGTGGGGACTACTCTTCCGCAACGTGCGAAAGGGCTTCCAGATCGGGAACGGTCACTTGAAGAGCCACCACTCGGCGACTATCCGCCGCTGTCACTTTGAAGTTGTAGCCTGCAATGTCTACGACTTCACCGCGCGCGGGTAAGTGGCCGAATGCCGTCATCACCAAACCACCGACCGTATCCACTTCTTCATCACTGAATTTGGTGCCGAAAGTGTGGTTAAAGTCTTCAATTGTGGTGAGCGCTTTCACCGAGAAGGTGTGTTTGCTCAGTTGGCGAATATCTTTTTGCTCTTCGTCGTCGAATTCATCTTCGATGTCGCCGACGATCTCTTCCAGAATATCTTCAATGGTGACTAGGCCAGATACGCCGCCAAACTCATCCACCACAATCGCCATATGGTAACGTTCTTCACGGAACTCTTTGAGCAGACGGTCAACCCGTTTGCTTTCCGGAACCACGACCGCAGGGCGGATCACTTCTTGGATGTTGAATGGGGCACAGTTAGAGCCTAGATATTTGAGTAAGTCCTTCGCAAGCAGAATACCTTCCACATGGTCTTTATCTTCGCTGATCACTGGATAACGTGAGTGCTGTGCATCCGTCATGATGGCAACCAAAGCATCTAGGTTATGAGTACGATCGATAGTGACCATTTGTGAGCGTGGGATCATGATATCGCGCACGCGCATTTCGGCGATTTCCATCACACCTTCGAGCATGTCGCGGGTGTCATGGTCAATCAAGTCATTGACTTCAGAGTCGCGAATCACATCGACCAGCTCTTGGCGATCTTTCGGCTCTCCCTGAAAAAGTTGACTTAGGCGTTCAAAGAAGGACTTTCTACTCGGACCTTCCGAATTCTGAGAATTGTCTTCGTTCATTATGTCTCAATTCACTAACGCTATCAGATGTGTGATAGCTCACATAGGCCTTATCTAAAAGGATAAGGGTTACTCTTTTTCTGCCAGATATGGGTCGGTAAAACCCATCTCTTGCATAATTTCGGTTTCGAGAGATTCCATCTCTTCGGCTTCATCATCCTCGATGTGGTCATAACCTAGCAGATGCAGGCTGCCATGTACAACCATATGCGCCCAATGTGCTTGCAAAGGCTTATTTTGCTCAATTGCTTCACGCTCAACGACTTGGCGGCAAATCACCAAGTCGCCAAGCAGATCCATTTCCATCCCCGGAGGAGCTTCAAATGGAAAAGACAGCACATTGGTCGGTTTATTTTTACCACGGTAGTTCAAATTCAGCGCATGGCTTTCTGCTTCATCGACAATGCGAACCGTCACTTCAGCTTGTGGCTGAAACGGCGTGATGGTTCGAGTGAGCCACAAAGCAAACTCCGCTTCGCTTGGTAGCCCATGTTCATTTTCGACTGCCAATTGCAAATCCAGTTCAATACTCATGAGGGATTTGACTCATTGTTGTGGCTCAGCGTCATTTCTGCGCGCTGCATTTCGAGTAATTTATTTTCACGTTCTTCACGACGACGCTGCTCATACTCTTTGCGCTCTTTTTGATCTTGCGCTTCCCACTTTTCATAAGCGTTAACGATACGAGCAACCACTGGGTGGCGCACCACATCGTCAGCTTGGAAGAAGTTAAAGCTGATCTCATCGACTTCATTGAGAACTTCAATCGCATGGCGCAGACCGGATTTCGCGCCGCGCGGTAAGTCGATTTGCGTCACGTCACCAGTAATGACGGCGCGCGAATTAAAACCAATCCGTGTCAGAAACATTTTCATCTGTTCAACGGTCGTGTTTTGGCTTTCATCGAGAATAATAAACGCATCGTTTAAGGTACGACCACGCATGTACGCCAGTGGAGCGACCTCAATCACATTGCGCTCAATCAGTTTTTCTACCCGCTCAAAGCCAAGCATTTCGAACAGAGCATCGTAAAGCGGGCGCAAATAAGGGTCGACCTTTTGGCTTAGATCACCCGGCAGAAAACCGAGCTTTTCGCCTGCTTCAACCGCTGGACGAGTCAATAGAATTCGGCGAATTTCTTGGCGCTCAAGCGCGTCCACAGCGGCCGCGACCGCAAGGTAAGTTTTACCGGTACCAGCAGGGCCAACACCAAAGGTGATGTCATGGGTCACCATATTCATCAAGTATTGAGCTTGATTCGGTGTCCGCGGTTTGATCACGCCTTTTTTGGTTTTGACAAACACTTCTTTGCCGTGAGCAATGCTGGATTCACTGTGTTGTTCAAGTACGCCGGATTCTTTGATGGCAAGGTGAATTTGCTCAGGTTCAATATCGGTAATCTGACCACGCACCGGAGCCGTTTCAACGTAAAGTGTTTTGATGATGTCGAGTGCAGCAGCGGCAGTATGAGGTTGACCCACGATAGTGAAGAAGTTGCCGCGGTAGTTGATTTCGACACCCAAGCGACGTTCAAGGTGCTTGATGTTGTCATCAAAAGGACCGCATAGGCTGGCGAGTCGGTGATTATCGGATGGTTCTAAATTGATTTCTAAGGTTATGATTTTATTGCTCAAATTTGCCTCTCAGTATGTCAATAAACGTCCGATTTTGACCGGACGCTTATTGACAGTGTATACGAGATTAAGGAGTAAATGTAGCAACCCCAAGCTCATCCTCGCGGCGAGTCTTCGCTTTCATTTCAGAGGGAGAGGTCGCGATACGCAGATTCATCTCTTGTTCGGTACGCAGCAGTTCACCGCGCAGTGAGTTCGGGAAAACGTCAACGATCTTCACATCAACAAATTGACCGATCAGATCCGGTGAGCCTTCGAAGTTCACTACACGGTTATTTTCAGTACGGCCACGCAGCTCCATCAGATCTTTTTTCGATGGACCTTCAACCAAAATACGCTGTTCAGTACCCAGCATCAGGCGTGAATAACGCATAGCTTGGCTGTTGATCTGCTGCTGCAGTTCGTACAGGCGTTCTTTCTTCACTTCTTCCGACAGATCGCAAGGATAGTCAGCGGCGGGTGTGCCTGGACGAGGTGAGAAAATAAAGCTAAAGCTCATGTCGAAATCGACATCGCGGATCAGCTTCATGGTGTCTTGGAAATCTTTGTCGGTTTCCCCAGGGAAGCCAACGATAAAATCAGAGCTGATTTGAATATCTGGGCGTGCTTTACGTAGCTTACGGATGATGGATTTGTACTCAATCGCCGTATGTGGACGCTTCATCATAGTCAGAATGCGATCGCTCCCACTTTGTACTGGCAAGTGCAGGAAGCTCACGAGCTCAGGCGTGTCTTCGTACACTGCAATAATGTCATCGGTAAATTCGAGTGGGTGGCTAGTGGTAAAGCGGATACGGTCGATGCCGTCAATGGTGGCGACCAAACGCAGTAATTCAGCGAAAGAGCAAATGCCGCCATCGTGAGTGGCACCACGGTAAGCGTTGACGTTTTGACCCAGCAGGTTAACTTCACGCACCCCTTGCTCGGCAAGCTGAGCGATCTCGAACAGGACATCGTCCATAGGACGGCTGACTTCTTCACCGCGTGTGTAAGGCACTACGCAGTAAGTACAGTATTTTGAGCAGCCTTCCATGATAGAAACGAACGCCGTTGGGCCTTCCGCACGTGGCTCAGGCAGGCGGTCGAATTTTTCAATCTCAGGGAAAGAGATATCCATCACGGGCGCGTCGCTGGTTTGCGATTGTTTAATCATTTCTGGCAGACGATGCAGCGTCTGTGGGCCGAAGATGACATCCACATAAGGCGCACGATCGCGAATCGAGTCACCTTCTTGAGTAGCAACACAGCCACCGACACCGATCACGACACCTGGCTTCTTGTCTTTCAGGGTTTTCCAACGACCGAGTTGGTGGAAGACTTTTTCCTGTGCCTTTTCACGAATCGAACAGGTGTTTAGGAGTAAAACGTCAGCTTCCTCGGGTATTTCTGTCAGCTCATAGCCGTTTGCAGCATTAAGCAGGTCAGCCATTTTCGATGAATCGTACTCGTTCATCTGGCAGCCCCAAGTTTTAATTAGCAGTTTCTTACTCATCTCACTTTCGCTCGTTCAATAGTTCTTCAATCATTTGAGCTGTAGCTCACATTCTAGCCGCCCTCTCGGCGGTAAGCGGCGTATTGTACTGCTTTAAAAACCGACTGACTAGTAATTGGCGGAATTCTCTTGTAACCCTTGTTGTGATTGGTTTTTTACCTTATTCCGAGCAAGGTTTTAACGTAAAAAATGTCGCAATATTTCCCTTACTCCGTACAATGCCGTGAAGAGAAAATACTGGGTGGGAAAAGGTATGAGTAGCAACAAATTTGACATCCTCGTGGTGGGGGGCGGTATGGTGGGCGCGGCTGCTGCACTGGGCTTTGCACGCCAAGGACGCAAGGTTGCGGTAATTGATTCTGGCGCGCCGCACGCTTTTGAGCCCAGTCAGCCTATGGATGTGCGTGTCTCTGCGATTTCGCAAACCTCGGTAGCACTGCTAGAAGAACTGGGTGCTTGGTCAAGTGTTGTTGATATGCGCGCTTGTCCTTATCGTCACTTAGAAACGTGGGAACACCCAGAATGTCGAACGCGTTTTTCTTGTGAGTCGCTCGGGTTGCCACAATTAGGTTACATGGTAGAAAACCGAGTCATTCAATTAGCGCTATGGCAGCAATTTTCAGCTTATCCGCAGTTGACTTTAATGTGTCCCGAACAATTGGCGCAGTTGAATGTGAGTGCAGAGGGATGCCGTGTTACCTTGCAATCGGGCGCTGAAATTGAGTGTGATTGGGTAATCGGTGCGGATGGCGCAAATTCCCAGGTGCGCCAACTGGCGCATATCGGCGTAACGGCGTGGGATTATCGTCAACACTGTATGTTGATTAATGTGCAGACGGAGCAGATCCAACAAGAAACCACGTGGCAGCAATTTTTTCCAACAGGGCCGCGCTCCTACTTACCTTTGGGCGGCAATCAGGCGTCTTTGGTGTGGTATGACACACCGCAGCGTATTCGCAAGCTCAGCGGTCTTAATCCGGAGCAATTGCGTAGCGAAATTCTGCAGTATTTTCCGGCCGAGTTGGGGAATATTAAAGTGTTGCAACACGGTGCTTTCCCATTAACGCGCCGTCATGCTCAGCAGTATGTGAAAAATCGCTGTATTTTGATTGGGGATGCAGCACACACCATAAACCCATTAGCAGGGCAGGGCGTCAATTTGGGCTTTAAAGATGTGGCCGTGTTGCTGGCGCAAACTCAAGAGCAGGCGTTAAATCAGGCATCTTTTGAACGCTATGAACGCTGCCGTCGTCCCGATAATTTACTGATGCAAACAGGGATGGACTTGTTCTACAAAACCTTCAGTAACTCAATGACACCAGTGAAGTTTCTGCGTAATGCTGCGTTGGCATTGGCTGAGCGTTCTGGCCCACTGAAAACGCAAGTGCTGCGTTATGCCCTTGGTTTTACGAATTGAATGTTGTTTGAGATGAGCGCTAGTTAGGCGCTATTGGCTATGTCAAAAGACTCGGCCGTAAAAACAAAAAACGCTGCACTGGGCAGCGTTTTTTACATCGAACTTTTTAAATCGAACCAAGCGATTACTTGGTCACGCGTAGGATCGGTGTTTCACCTACGGTCACTGAACCAGAAAGTTTGTTCAGCTCTTTGATTTCATCCATGTTAGAGATAACAACAGGAGTCAGAGTTGATTTCGCTTTCTCTTCGAGCAGTGCCAAATCGAATTCGATGATAGTATCGCCGATTTTCACTGATTGGCCTTCTTCTGCAATACGCTTGAAGCCTTCACCTTTCAGCTCAACCGTGTCGATACCGAAGTGAACAAACAGCTCAACGCCGTCATCTGATTCGATAGAAAACGCGTGGTTGGTTTCGAAGATTTTGCCGATAGTACCGTTAACAGGAGCTACCATTTTGTTACCAGCAGGCTTGATCGCGATACCGTCGCCAACGATTTTCTCAGCGAAAACCACATCTGGTACATCTTCGATGTTTACAATTTCACCAGAAAGAGGTGCGATGATGTCGATTGCACCTGCGTTAGCGCTGTCGTCAGAGACTAGCTTCTTAAGTTTGTCAAACAGACCCATTGTGTCATGCTCCTAACGTTTTAAATTTGTTCTGTCGAAGTATAGTATACCAATCGCTAAAGATAGACGACTATTTTCATCGCCTATCTCCTTGGTATCAACCGATAATTACGCTTTCGCTGCGATGAATTTATCTACGCAAGCTTCAATTTCTGCAGCCGTTGGCAGGGCAAGCGCCTCTTCAGCCATCGCTTTGATTTCCGCATAATTGGCGTTACGGATCACTTTCTTCACTTTTGGAATCGAGATGCCGCTCATTGAGAACTCATCCAGACCCATACCGAGTAGGAGTAGCGTTGCACGCTCGTCACCCGCTAATTCACCACACATACCAGTCCATTTGCCTTCTGCGTGAGAAGCATCAATCACCTGCTTGATCACGGTCAGAACCGCTGGAGAGAGTGGGTTGTAGAGGTGAGAGATCATCTCGTTACCACGGTCTACCGCTAGCGTGTACTGAGTTAAATCGTTGGTACCGATAGAGAAGAAAGAAACTTCTTTTGCCAAGTGATGAGCAATCGCTGCTGCAGCTGGCGTTTCTACCATCACACCGATTTCGATGTTTTCATCGAAAGCATGACCTTCGGTGCGCAGTTCAGCTTTGTACTCTTCAATCGCATTTTTCAGCTCACGAATTTCTTCTACTGAAATGATCATTGGGAACATAACGCGAAGTTTGCCGTGTGCAGAGGCTCGCAGAATACCGCGTAGCTGGTCACGTAGAATTTCACGGCGATCTAAGCTGATACGCACGGCACGCCAACCCAAGAATGGGTTCATCTCTTTTGGCAGATCCATGTACGGCAGATCTTTGTCGCCGCCGATGTCCATGGTGCGGATGATAACCGCTTGGCCATTCATCGCTTCCGCGACTTCTTTGTAGGCTTGGTACTGTTCTTCTTCTGTTGGCAGGGCATCACGATCCATGAACAGGAATTCAGTACGGTATAGACCGACACCTTCACCACCGTTACGGATGATACCGTCACAGTCTTTCACGGTACCGATGTTGCCACACACTTCAACGCGATGACCGTCTAGCGTTTCTGCTGGAAGATCTTTCAGCTTAGCGAGCTCTTCTTTTTCCGCTAGGAAAGCCGCTTTAACCGCTTTGGCTTCTTCAATTTGGGCTTGAGTTGGATTCACAATGATCTTGTTGTTCATTGCGTCCAGAATCAATGTGTCGCCATTTTTCACTTTCTTAGTGATGTCGTTAGTACCGACAATCGCTGGCAGCTCTAGAGAGCGAGCCATGATAGAAGTGTGAGAGGTACGGCCGCCAATATCACATGCAAAACCGAGAACGTAGTTCAGGTTAATCTGCGCAGTTTCAGAAGGCGTTAAATCGTAGGCAACAAGGACAACTTCTTGATCAATTTCGCTCAGCGATACGATGTGCATGCCCAGAGCATTTTTTACAAAACGTGTACCGATATCACGGATATCTGTTGCACGTTCTTTGAGATATTCATCGTCTAAAGATTCAAGCGCAGTGGCTTGCTCTTCGATAACGGTATGAATCGCGTTATCGGCAGACATTTTTTCTTTTTTGATGAGGGCTAAAATCTCTTCTTCTAGCTCTTCATCTTCAAGCAACATGATATGGCCTTCAAAGATGGCTTCTTTTTCTTCACCAAAAGTTTCAAGTGCTTTTTGTTTGATCACTTCTAACTGCGCAGAAGATTTGTCACGCGCAGTGTAAAAGCGCTCAACTTCGGCTTCTACTTGATCGTCAGAAATGGTGTTTGTGTTTAGGACAATTTCATCTTCTTGAAGAAGTAATGCTTTACCAATAGCAATACCTGGAGATGCTAGAATGCCTGAAATCATAGCCTTACCTTAAACTGGTCAACTGTAAACGGGAGAGTGGACAATCGCTAACCGTAACGTTTAGCGTATTTCTCGGGTTATTTCCAACAAAGCCATTTTGCGTGAACAAAATGGCTTTGAAAGGAAGACCGGATTAGTGAAGTTGGTCCATCAGAGCAACTAGGTGCTCAACAGCTTCTTTTGCTTGAGGGCCTTCGGCAGAGATAGTTACCACAGTACCTTTTACCAGACCTAGCGTTTGCAGCTTGAACAGACTTTTCGCGCTTGCACTTTTACCGTTAGAAGTCACAGTGATGTCTGCATCGAAGGCTTTTGCTTCTTTAACAAACTGTGCAGCAGGACGAGTGTGAAGGCCGTTTTCTGCAGTGATTTCTACTTGCTTCTCGTACATGTTTTATACCCCAATGAGTTTATTTTTTGTAAGTTTGTTAACCAGATTTAGCTTAACCGCATAAACTGCTTTGTGCTAGCACTGTCACAGGCTTTTCGTGTTAGAACTAAGACTGGTCAAAATTTTATCAATCGCCTTTGCTATTTTTTGCAATTTGAGCAATTGAGCGTAAACCGTCCGCTTCTTTATTTTGAAGCTAAAAATAAAACATGCCGATATTACCAAAGGTGAGGCAGGGATCAACAAAAAAGCCCCTGACTGGGGCTTTTTTAAACGAAAATTTGATTTAACCACGTATTACTGCTGGTTTTCTTTATCAGTGAAAATGCCTGCGAATAGAGCTGTGCTCAAGTAACGTTCACCTGAACTTGGTAACACAGTAACTATAGTTTTTCCTTCAAATTCAGGCAATTGTGCGATTCGGTTAGCGGCAACAACCGCAGCACCAGAAGAGATCCCCGCGAGAATGCCTTCTTCTTCCATTAGGCGACGCGCCATTTCAATCGCCTCGTCTGAGGTGACACGCTCAACACGATCAATCAAGCTTAAATCTAAGTTACCAGGGATAAAACCGGCACCGATACCTTGAATTTTATGTGGAGCAGGTTTGATTTCTTCTCCCGCCAGTGCTTGTGTGATGACCGGTGATTCAGCCGGTTCAACCGCAACAGAAAGAATAGCTTTACCTTGAGTGCCTTTGATGTAGCGACTGGTACCCGTTAATGTACCGCCAGTACCTACACCAGCAACAAACACATCAATTTGACCATCTGTTGCATCCCAAATCTCTGGGCCTGTGGTCTTTTCATGGATCTGCGGGTTAGCTGGGTTATTGAATTGCTGGAGGAGCAAATATTTTTCTGGGTTGCTGGCAACAATCTCTTCTGCTTTCGCAATCGCGCCTTTCATGCCTTTTGCTGCTTCAGTCAGTTCTAAATTGGCGCCAAGTGCTTTGAGTAGCTTACGACGCTCTAAACTCATCGATTCAGGCATGGTCAGAGTTAACTTGTATCCACGAGCTGCAGCAACAAACGCTAGGGCAACACCAGTATTACCACTCGTTGGCTCTACTAATTCAACGCCAGGCTTGAGTTTGCCTTGCTTTTCAGCTTCCCAAATCATATTGGCGCCGATTCGGCATTTTACGCTGAAGCTTGGGTTGCGTGCTTCAATCTTAGCCAGCACTTTGCCGTTAGAGACTTTGTTTAAGCGCACTAGTGGGGTGTTACCAATAGTCAGTGAATTGTCTTCGTAGATTTTGCTCATGGCGATGTTCCTTCATTCGTTACGCAGTGAGTGTGCGTGAATACTTAGTGAATATGGACAGAGAATAAGTTCATATTCACTAAGCGAAAAGGATTAAAAAGTTATAACTTATGTGGTGCTTGTTATTGGCGCAGAGGGGAGTGTTGTGTCTTAAATTCCATCACCCACATCGCCGTCGCGCCACACACGGCAATTGGGACGATGAAGAGGTTCACAATCGGAATGCTCGTGAAAAAAGCGACCAGCATACCAAATCCATAGGCCTTACTTTGATTTTGTTTCAAAGTGTTACGCATGTCATGGAAGCTGATTTTGTGGTTATCGAAGGGATAGTCGCAATACTGTATAGCCAACATCCAAGCCGTGAACAGGAACCAAGCAATAGGGCCTAGGGTTTGCCCAAGTGCTGGGATCAGCAATAGCAGGAATAAGCCAAGTGCTTTGGGAAGCACGTAAAGCAGTTTACGCCATTCTCGACTAAGGATTCGAGGAACGTCTTTGACCAGTGCCCAGACTCCTTCCTCACCGATGCGTTCACCTGATAGATGCTGCTCCACCTTTTCGGCCAATAGACCATTAAATGGCGAGGCAATAAAGTTGGCTAAGGTACTAAAAAAATAGGAGAAAGTAGCGAGAATGGTTAATGCTAACAGCGGCCAAAGTACATAGCTTAGCCAAGAGAGAAGCGAAGGTAATTGTCCTATCCACTCGCTGATCCAAGTGTCTAAATGGCTGAATAAGTAGTACATAGCACCGCCGACTAAGATGATGTTAGCCAGTAGCGGAAGAACAACGAACCGACGTATGCCTGGCGTTAAAGCCAAACGTATGCCGTAAGAGAAGTAGCCGAACCCGGAACGTGAGCTGATCTGCATAAAAACGGTATTCTCCTTGATAAACCGAGTGAAGATTGTACTTGATTGATACTGAAGTGAAATGACGAAACTGCAAAAAACGCGTCATCTTTTCAACTTCTCACATTAAGTTGTTCTAAATTCAACGAGAGTTTTGGTAAAGTACCCCGACAAGTCAAAAACACACCCTGATAAACGTCCTGTCGGGCGCTAGAGCTCAGAACATCAAACGGGATACTGAGAGTTTAAGATGCAGGAACTGCGATTCGTATTGATAATTGTTGGCGCGTTGGCGATAGCGGCGTTGCTGTTTCATGGTCTGTGGACCAGCAAAAAAGAGGGAAAGTCCAAGTTTGGTGATAAACCTCTGCGCAAGATGAAAGTCGAAAGTGATGATCCGCCTTCGCGTGCCTTTGCGGCGGAAGACGATTTCGAAATCATCCGCAAGGAACGCAAAGAGCCTGATTTTGGCATTCCGAATCAACAGCACGATCCTCTGATCTCTGATTTCGCGGCCCATGATGAGCTGGATGAAGAAGAGGATGAGGAAGCGCGCATTCCGGTTCAGCCTCAATCCCAACCTCAACCTAGAAAGGTTCAACCCCAGGTTGAGATGCCTCGAGTTGTGCCAAACGTGCCAATGCCTAAGGGGCAACCTGAAGTGGTGACCGAGATTGAGGTACAAGAGCCGCAGGAAGAAAAGCTGGATGTGATTGTGCTCAATGTACACTGTGCTGGTAACCAGCCTTTTATCGGGACCAAACTGTTCGATAGCATGCAGCAAAATGGTTTGTTATTTGGTGAGATGGATATTTTCCATCGCCACGCGGATCTCTCTGGAACGGGGAAAGTGTTGTTTAGTGTCGCGAATATGATGCAACCAGGTACCCTTATGCATGATGATCCTGCGGACTTTTCAACCAAAGGCATCTCCTTTTTTATGACACTGCCGTGTTTTGGCGATCCTGAGCAAAACTTCAAGTTGATGCTAAAAACCGCTCAACAAATTGCCGATGATCTTGGTGGGCATGTGTTGGACGATGCTCGTAATTTAATGACTCCAAACCGACTTGATGCTTATCGTAAGCAAATTCAAGAGTTTAAAGTTCGAGCCGCTCAAGCCTAGGTTTTGGATATTCATTCAAGCACCACGCGATAGCGTGCTGCTTTACTTCGTCAGTAACAAGATAAAGATATCCCTAGTTATACTAAAAGGGCTCCGTAGCGGAGCCTTTTTTCATCATCCGAGAGAATTACGATGTCAGATGTCGCGCAACGATTAACAGAATTAAGAAAAACCTTGCATGAGCATGGTGTCCGCTATTACGTAGAAGATGCCCCCACCATTCCGGATGCAGAATACGATCGCTTAATGCGCGAGCTGCTGGAATTGGAAGCGGCTCACCCGGAATTGATGAGCTCAGACTCGCCCAGTTTACGAGTCGGAGGACGTCCGCTTGATGCATTTGAATCAGTGGTGCATGAAATTCCGATGTTATCGCTCGATAACGCCTTTGATGATAGTGAATTAGACAGTTTTTATCGCCGTATGACGGATCGGATCCCGGCGGTACAGCACAGTGCCTTTTGTTGTGAGCCGAAACTGGATGGCTTGGCGGTCAGTTTATTATACGAAAATGGTGTTCTGACCCGCGCGGCGACTCGTGGTGATGGTACGACCGGCGAAAACATCACAGAAAATGTACGTACCATTAAATCAATCCCTTTGCGCCTGCAAGGCGCAGATTTTCCAACTCGCCTTGAAGTGCGCGGTGAAGTGTTTATGCCTAAAGCGGGGTTTGAAGCACTTAACACACGATCGCTTAAAAAAGGTGAAAAGCAGTTTGTGAACCCTCGTAATGCAGCGGCGGGGAGCCTACGTCAACTCGACTCTAAAATTACCGCCCAACGTCCACTGGCTTTTTATGCTTACAGTGTTGGTGTTATTGAAGGTGGAGAGTTAGCGACCAGCCACTATCAACGATTTTTACAACTAAAGGGCTGGGGGCTGCCGATTTGTCCAGAAACCAAACTGGTAACTTCTCTCGCCGAAGTCAAAGCTTTTTATCAAGACATTTTGCAACGTCGCCAGTCTTTGGCTTATGAGATTGATGGCGTCGTCATTAAAGTTGACGATATCCAGTTGCAAGAGCGATTGGGGTTCGTGGCTAGAGCACCGCGCTGGGCGATTGCCTATAAATTTCCTGCACAGGAAGAGCTCACCTTGCTCAATGATGTTGAATTTCAGGTAGGTCGTACTGGCGCGATTACCCCGGTTGCTAAGTTGGAGCCTGTGTTTGTCGGAGGTGTTACGGTAAGTAATGCCACATTACATAATGCCGATGAGATTGAGCGTTTGGGAGTGATGGTCGGAGATACGGTGGTGATCCGCCGTGCTGGGGATGTCATCCCACAAATCGTCTCTGTGGTATTAGAGCGACGCCCTGAGAATGCAAAATCTATTGTATTTCCTACTCGTTGCCCAGTTTGTCAATCGGATGTTGAACGGGTTGAAGGAGAAGCGGTTGCTCGATGTTCCGGTGGACTGATTTGCCAAGCTCAGCGCAAAGAGGCATTGAAGCATTTTGTTTCTCGCAAGGCCATGGATGTAGAAGGCTTGGGCGATAAAGTGATTGAGCAACTGGTTGACAGAGAAATGGTGAGTACACCTGCTGATTTATTCCGGTTAAGAGCGGGAGAGCTCACGATTTTGGAGCGAATGGGCCCCAAATCGGCGCAGAATGTGATTGATGCTCTCAATAAAGCGAAGCAAACCACATTACCTAAGTTTTTATATGCACTGGGTATTCGTGAAGTCGGCGAGGCTACCGCACTCAACTTAGCTCAGCACTTTTTAAGTTTGGAAGCGATTCAACAAGCGAGTTTAGAACAATTTATCGAAGTTCCCGATGTCGGAGTGGTTGTTGCAAACCATTTACAGGCCTTCTTTGCGCAAGACCGTAACCAACAAGTGATCAATGAATTGCTAGAACAAGGCATCACATGGCCGGCGCTAACGGCTGCGCCCGTGGCGGTAGACTCTGCTCTAGCGGGCAAAATTGTTGTGTTAACCGGCAGTTTTACTCAATTGTCTCGTAATGATGCGAAAGCCGCACTACAAGCTTTAGGTGCTAAGGTGACGGGGAGCGTATCAAAAAATACTGATATTGTTTTTGCAGGAGAAGCAGCGGGCTCTAAGCTAGCCAAAGCGACCGAGTTGGGTATCCAAGTTTTCGATGAGCAAGCATTAATCGAATTTTTGAAATAAGCCTATTCACTTAATATTTGAAGCGGCAGTGGTGTTGGCGATGTGTGTTCACTCCAACATCGCCTACCTATGCTTATAGTGATGAATTTACTTGCAGCCTACCTACAATTCCAACTCGATTCGGTATGTTTCATGTTGGATCTGCTGCATTTTTTATAAATAGATTGAACTTCTTGCTTATCCCAAGTCTAAACCTCAGCCTGTGCTGGGGTTTATTTTTGCTCAGAAACAACTCGCCAATTTATATCAAGTTCAGGGCTTTTATTGTTTTTAAAAGTCATCCCTCATTTTGTTTTTATTCGACGCATTTCAAATAAAAGACATTAACCAATAATAAAAATTTATATTTATCAGTTAGTTAAGTTTAATCTGGCTTTGTGCTAGTAATAATTGGATCTCGATCACTTACTCCCCAGAAGTTTGCCGTGGCTCATATTTTTTTAGATAAAAATTAAGTTCTGATTGATGTTTTCTAACCGAGAGTTAGTCTACGGATATGGATACACGGTCAGTGTGCCAACAACTAAGAGAATCGGTTTCGATACTCGAAAAGGAAATGACTTCTCCCTTCGGCGGCCAACTTAAGGGAGAAACTCAAAAAACAGCTATATCCATTTTTAGGAGTTATCCATGGACAAAATGTTTAAACGTACTCTTCTGGGTGCAGCAGTAGCGATGGCGTCAACTGGTGCGTTTGCCGCATCTGAAACTGGTGCAATCGGTGTTCTGTCTGATTTCAACGTACAAGCGTACGGTGTTGCAGCAATCTCTGCTTTCTACCAAGAAGATAGCAACGGTTATGACTACGAAAACGAATCTCGTATCGGTTTCCGTGCTAGCAAAGATATGTTTGATAACGTAAACGTATTCATGCAGATCGAATCAGGTTACGTTGGTGAAGATGGTAAAGGCAGCACGCTTGGTGCACGTGATACTTTTATTGGTCTGCAAGGCGATTGGGGTAAAGTACGTTTCGGTCGTATGCTAACACCTCTATACGAAATTGTTGACTGGCCATATTCTAACCCAGGTCTGGGTCGTGTATTTGACTGGGGCGGCGACGTTAAAGCACACTACGATCGTAAAGGTGACATTGCCCGTTATGACTCTCCAGCATTCGGTGGCCTAACCTTTAACGTTTCAGCTGGTCGCGGTAAAACAGATGTTAAAGATTCAGATCACGTAGGTTTCGGTGTGCATTACAACGTAGCTGACATTGTTACGCTGCACGGTGGCTATGAGTCAAACTCAAAATATGATGGTTCAAACTTTGATTCTAAAGCTTACATCGTAGGTTTTGAGTTGCCTCTTCCTGCTGGTTTTGGATTAGCGGGCGCATACAAGTACAGCGAAGGCGAATCTAAAACTATCGCTGGTCAAGAAGGTGAGCAAGGCCAATACTCTTTAATCGGTCAATACTGGAATGGCCCATGGGGTTTCAAAGTAGGCTATGCGGCTAACCTAGATTCGGAAGTAAATGGTGTTGAGCAACAAGATGACGATGAAGTATTGTCTGCACAGCTGATGTACGTGAAAAATGGTTTTGTACCATACATTCGTATTGGTCAACATGATGCATACAATGCTGAAGATAAAAAAGGTTTTGTTCGTGTAGGTCTGGAATACGGCTTCTAATTATACGAACCCTGCCTTTCTTTAATAAAAACGCCGGCCTTGTGCCGGTGTTTTTACTCCATAAACAAGGACATAAATGATGAATTTATTTAAAACGACCATATTATTCTCAACCATCACCATGGCCGTTGGATGCAGTAATTTAGACAGTTCGAGTGTGTTCAATGATGTGGCGAAGAATGTCAAAGAAAGGCACAACTATGTTCAAGTTGTCGCGAAAGATATTACTCCTAACGCAAAAGCAATTGTAGGACCTGATATTGTAAAATCAGAGTTAAGCTATGTCGGTAATTTCCCTAAAGCTGAAGGTGTTAATATTGAAAATTCATACGTTGATATGAACGTCACTTACTTTAAAAATTATGACCAATTTGACACGGTTGCTTATGCATCACAGAAGTTAAAAGTAGAAACATATCGTCCATTAGCTGAGACCTGTACCGAACATTGCACGACCACGCAATGGTTTAAGTTTCCATTATCTCAAGAATATATTCAGCAACTGAACTCGGATTCAGTTGTGTTTACGCTGGTCTCGTCAACAGACAAAAACCAAGTAGAATTCACGGTTCCTAAAGCGTATTTTTTAGCGGTTATTAATGAAGCGAAATTTGCCTTACAAGGGACAAATGTGGCACCTGTTGCTCCTATTGTTGCTGTTCAAGCTCAACCAACCGCATCCAAACCTAACGAAATGATCCAATATTTATTTGGTGAAGCCAGTTCAGCAGAGCGCCAAGAATTTGCTAACTGGGCTTTTGCTAACCGTGCAGAGGTAGCCCAGCCTATGGTTACACAAAATAAGTTGGTCGAAATGATGGCTGATTGGTACAAAAAAGCCGATAAAGCCGAAAAAGCATCGATTCTCTCTTGGTTGATTAGCCAAGAATAATTGCATTTCTCGCTGGATAGAGGCATGGTCTTTCCATGCCTCTGTTACTTTTTATGTGTCATGAATATTAGCCAGATTGCCAAACTCACCTCGCTGACTGCCAAGTCGATTCGTCTATACGAAGAGAAAGGCCTCATCACCCCTCCATTGCGATCTGAAAGTGGTTATCGCACTTACACTCAGCAGCATGTGGATGATTTACTGCTGATTGCTCGCTGTCGGCGAGTCGGTTTTAGTTTAGATGAGTGTAAAGCCATGCTCACTCTTGCCAATGATCCAAACCGAACGAGCGCGGCGGTGCGTGCACGAGCGCAAGAAAAGTGGCAAGAAGTCTCGAGTAAATTGTCCGAGCTCACCATGATTAAGCAGCAGCTAGAAGAGTGGATCGCATCTTGTCCCGGAGATCAAGGCAGCGATTGCCCAATCATAGAGCAGTTGAAGGGACATTGTTGTTCAAACAATAAAACTAAGACCCCGTAGGATCTTAGTTCCGACTTGAAGTTGCCTACAGAATGATAGACTTTTAGATAGGTTGGACGACTAAGATAATCCCATCCACAGCAACGACAGAAACACGGCTCCCTGCGGCAAGCTGCTGATCGCAGCGCGCTGTCCAAGCCGTATCACCCAGTGTTACTTGGAACTCTCCTGCAGGGGTATCTTGAGTTATCGGAATAATACGTCCGAGTAACTGTTTTTCCTTTTGATTAAGGTCGCGTTCTGTATCTTGCTTTTTATCTCGGCTAAATTGACGTCGCCACCAAAGCCAAGTCGTGACCAGTGAAAAACTCGCAAAAGCCAGCCACTGCAGTTGCCAACCAAGAGGCATTACGGCCAGCAATACCCCAACTAATAGTGCTGATAGGCCAAGCCACAAAAAATAACCTGCAGTGCCGAGTAGCTCAGCGGCTAATAGAAGTAGGCCCAAGGCCAACCAATGCCAGAAATTCAATTGTGAGAGTAGCTCTACCACGGGGCACCTACTTAGTGGTTTGTGATGATTTAAACATTTCTGCAATTCCTGCGACAGAACCCATTAGGCCTGTTGCTTCAAGTGGCAGCATAATGATCTTACCATTCTCTGCTTGACCAATGGCTTTCAGCGCTTCGGTATAGCCTTGAGCAATAAAGTAATTGACCGCTTGCATATCACCTTTAGCGATGGCTTCTGAAACCATAGTGGTTGCTTTGGCTTCCGCTTCGGCAGCACGCTCGCGCGCTTCAGCTTGTAAAATAGCGGCTTGCTTTTCTCCTTCAGCTTTCAATATTTCGGATTGTTTTTGACCTTCCGCACGTAAGATTTGCGCTTGGCGCACCCCTTCAGCTTCAAGGACTTCAGCCCGTTTGTTACGTTCAGCTTTCATCTGAGCATTCATTGCAGCGGTCAAATCAGCAGGTGGCTGTACATCTTTGATTTCAATACGTGTCACTTTTACACCCCACGGGCTGGTGGCATGGTCAACAATTGACAGCAGCTTGGTATTGATCATGTCACGTTGACTGAGCATCTCATCCAGCTCCATTGAACCTAATACGGTACGCATATTGGTGAGGGTGAGGTTACGGATAGCATGTTGCAGTTGGCTAACCTCATAAGCGGCTTTCGCTGCATCAATGACTTGTACAAAACAGACCGCATCAATCACAACATTCGCGTTGTCTTTGGAAATGACTTCCTGGGCTGGGATATCTAAAACTTGTTCCATCATATTGATTTTATGACCAACACGGTCAATAAAAGGGATGATTAGGTTGAGTCCGGGCTTGAGTGTTTGTGTGTAGCGCCCAAATCTTTCGACCGTCCAGTTATTACCTTGAGGCACGGTTTTTACTGCAGAGGAGATGAAAATAACCACAGCCAGTACGAGAACTGCGATAGTGATCAATGAATCAATAGCCATGACGTATCCTTGTTTTTTAAAGTAATAGCTTGCTACTTGCCGTTAAAGCGATGAGCGAATATTTAGTCAGCTAAGAATGAGCGCCTCTTGCCTAAAAAAATAGCCGAAAACGTTCCCAATCAGTGACTTGTGACTAAGTTAACAGCAACTAATGCTATTTACTATCCTAGAGAAGGGTTAACAATCAATTTTATAGCTGATGATTATACTTCCTGCTTGAAGCTGCAGTGGTGTTGGCAGTATTCGCTCAACCCAATTACTTCGTGTACCAGTGCTGGTGGGGATTCACTTATTTGCCGCCTACCTGCAACTTCAAGTCGTTTGAGGATATAAATATGGCGCTCATATTAGAGCGCCATATGTCTTTTCCTATTTCAAGCAGCCGCCGTGTTGGCTGTATGCTGCACGTCGTGAATCGGCTGGACTTGGGTTAGTAAAGAAGTGAATAGAGTTTTTTACGATACTGATTCGCTAATGGATGACCTTGACCTAGGGCGGTTAGGATATCCATAAAGGTTTTTTTCATTTCACCATCTAAGGTGTTTAGATTTTTACTGAGCCAAGACCAGAGTAAGGAGAGGGCTTCCTCGTCGCGTTTGACATGGTGATATTGTTTGGCAAGCTCTATAGCAATATTGGGATTCTGCGGGTCACTATTCCACTCTTGCTCAAGAGCGATAATTTCTGGGCTATTCGCGGCTTGTTGATGTAATTCGAGTCTCGCGATCAGCGTTTTGTATTCACCCTGTTGGTATTCAAGTGGCATGTTGGCCAGCTCGGTTTGCGCCGCTTCTACTGCGCCGGTTTCTAGATAACAGCGAGCTAGAGTGAGTTTGACCTCACCTTTATTACGCCACTCATCACTCAATGTGCTGAGCAGAGATAATGCTTCACTAAATTGCTCTTGCTCTGCAAGCTCGAATCCTTGGTACATGAGGCGCTCTTCATCGCTTGGCAAATGACGCTTAAGCATTTCCTCAACCGCTTCAATTGGCTGGGGGCCGCCTAATCCATCGACGGGTTTGCCTTCAATAAACAGCGCAATGGTCGGAATCGCTTGGATCCCAAACTGCGCAGCAATTCCTTGTTCTTCTTGGCAATTTAAGCGTGCAAGAACAAAGGCTCCTTGATAACGTTCGGTGAGTTGTTCAATCGCGGGTAACAGCTCGGCACTCTCATGACTTATTGGAGCCCAAAAATAAAAAAGTACTGGTGAGTGGGTGGAGTGTTGGAGCACTTGGTGAAAGTTATGTTGAGAAACGTCAATAATCTTCGCTGCTTGCATAGCAAATCCTTGGTTTGGATGGCACATCGCTGAATAAACTATGGGGATGCAGACTTCAAAACTCAAGCCTAGGTAAGTTCCTTCCTAGATAAAGTGCTCGCGTGATGGGATCGGTTCTCTTGTTTGAACTGAGTCGTCGAACAGTGATGCAAGAGGTTGATATATGCAGGATTAAAACAAAATCACCACCCGAAGGTGGTGATTTTGTGGCTCTTACGAGCGAGCAAGCAAAGGTGTTTAAAGCAGTATAAATAAGGTCAGCGCAACACCGACACCGATCCAATTCCATTGGTTTAATGTCATTTTTTGTCGAACCACATGCAACGCTTGATAAAGATTGATGTTTTTACTCAATGTCTAGGACTTAATCCAGTGAGTATTATGAAGTTTGCCGCGCAATTGTTACCGAATAATGACAATTAAATAATTTATGCGGCTTTAAATAATAATTTGTCTAGCCAGCGCGTGGGTAAAAGTCGCTTTAATAGCGCAAACACTTTGGTTGGCGTCGTAATGCGATAACGGATCTTCGGCTTGCGTGCTTCCAGAGCATGACAAAGTGGTGCCAGACAAGCCTCTGGTGGTAAAACGAAATGGTTGTTGGAGTGCGTTTTGCTCAAACGTTGCATTTGTTGTTGGTAGGCGAGGTGGTGAACACTTTGTTCGATGTTTACCCAGCGCTTAAAGGCACGTAAGGCATTGGCGCGAAATTGAGTTTCAATCGGACCAGGTTCAATCAAACTGATATGAATACCCGACCCTTGCAATTCCAGTCTTAAGGTATCCGTCCAGCCCTCGATGGCAAACTTGGAGGCGTTGTAAGCACCGCGGTATTTCATGGCGGCAAAGCCGAGTACAGAGCTGTTTTGAATAATGCGCCCATAACCTTGACGACGAAAGTGAGGCAGCAAGCGAGTCGTCAGATGATGCCAACCAAAAAAATTGGCTTCGAACTGTTCGCGCATGGCTTGTACGGGTAAATCTTCCAAAGCGCCCGGTTGGCCATAGGCTCCGTTATTAAACAGTGCATAAAGCTGATGGTTGGAAAGTTCTAGCGCTTGCTCTACCGCTTGGTTGATGCTGGCTTCACAGGTGAGATCCAGTTGAATGCAGGTCAAACCCTCTTGGGATAGGCGCGCAACATCTTGTGTATCACGACACGATGCTATCACCTGATAACCCTGTAACTGCAATTGTTTCGCCGCCATGTAGCCAATGCCGCTTGAGCAGCCAGTAATGAAAATCGATTTGGTCATCGCAATCCTATTATGTATGCGTTTGCTAGTATCCGTTATGGCTTATTGTGATGCCGTAAGGAGCTGATTAAAGGCTCGATCAATGCGTGAATAGTGGAACTGAAAGCCAAGGTCGGTCAGTTTTTTCGGCTTGGCTCTAATGCTATCGAGCAGCAATTCAGAGGCTTCACCCAATAACATTTTTATGAGCCATTGCGGCGTTTTAAAAAGGTGCGGACGCTTCAATGTGGTGGCTAATGTGAGGCTGAATTCGGCATTGGTCACAGGATGTGGGGCGCAAAGGTTATAAGGACCTTGAGCGTGTTCGGTTTCAAGCAGAAAAAGGATGGCGCGCACCATATCCTGCATATGGATCCAAGGCATGTATTGTTGCCCATCTCCGATCGGCCCTCCTAACCCGAGTCGATAAGGGGGAAGCATTTTTTTTAGTGCCCCACCTTCAGGTGCTAGCACGATTCCTGTACGTAATAAACAGACCCGCGTCTGTTCAGATTGTGCTTTGAGGGCGCGCTGTTCCCACTGCTGGCAAACTTGGTGAGAAAAATGGTCACTTCTTACCTGAAGGCTTTCATCAAAGGCATGCTGTTGTTGGTCGCCATAAAAACCCACGGCAGATCCACTTAAAAATACGGCGGGTGGGTGAGCGCTAGCGTGAATTTTCTCGACTAATTGTTCAGTGATGTCTAGGCGACTACGGGTAATACGCTGCTTTTGACTTTTGCTCCAGCGGTTATCGGCAATCGGTTCTCCGGCAAGATTGATGATGGCATCTATCCCGTTGAAATCAGAGAGCTCGTCTAACGAGCGCAGTAATTGCAGATTCTGACTTGGAATGTGCGCAAAGCGCTGAGCGGCTTTGGTTAGGTCACGCGTGAGAACCAGCAGCTCATGACTACTGAGCAACTTTATCAGCTCAAAACCGACAAATCCGGTTCCTCCAGTAATTAAAATTCTCATGGTGACTCCTTGTGTGAAGCGGGTTCGGTGATACGAACTATACCTTTCTTACTTAAAGCTGCCGCGGTACTGGCTACGTTTGCTCACCCAATCACATAGTTTATCTATGCTCATGGCGATTTCTCACTTACCGCCTACCTGCAACTCCAAGTCGTTTGGTATAACGCAGTATTGAAATAGTGAAGAGTGAAAGGGGGCTTTGTCAAATCTGGCTCATGGGTTATGCGGGCATTTACCCGTTTATCCTGCTCAATTTGAAGCGGTATCGGTTCCTTATTTAAGATCGTAGCGCTGTTGGCTAGGTTTATTCATCCTAAGATAGAGTTTGTTTAGGGTGAGTAGGGTGACAAAACAACGGTGCACGGTAGAAAAGAAAGCCTTACAATTACCCAGTGTTTTTTAAGAGGTTAACCATGAAACTATTTTTTGTCTCAGATCTGCATGGTTCTTTACCTGCGACCGAACAAGCACTTGCGTTTTATCAAGCATCGGGGGCGCAATCTCTGATTTTATTGGGCGATGTATTAAATCACGGGCCACGTAATCCTATCCCGCAAGGGTACAACCCCGTAGCCGTCGCTGAAAAATTGAATCAGTTTGCTCAGCAGATCATTGCTGTGCGTGGGAACTGTGATAGTGAAGTCGATCAGATGCTGTTGAGTTTTCCTATGATGAGTGACTCAGCATGGGTACTGTTAAGTTCAGGGCGACGCTTATTTTTAACGCATGGGCATCTTTACCATAAAGATAAGCTGCCGCCGCTTAGCGATGGGGATGTTTTGGTGCATGGTCACACGCACATTCCTATGGCTGAACAAGTTGGCTCAATATACCTAGTTAACCCAGGTTCTATGACGTTTCCCCGAGGTGATTATGCCGCGAGCTATGGCGTGCTGGAAGGCGATACAATGAAGGTGATATCGGTTGCTGGCGAAACACTGGCCAGTTGCCTCCTTCAATAAATCTAAAGTTCGACATCCCCTTGCGACTTGAAGCTGCAGCGATGTTGGCAGTATTTTATTCCGAGTCGTTTGGGGATCGCTTAACTTTGCGTAGAAGAGGAGCGATCAACATGCCCAAGATCGCGCTCAGGATCAATTAAATCACGCACTCTTTGCTTCAGCACTTTGGCTTCTGGAAATCCCCCTTCCTGTTTACGTTCCCAAATCTGCACGCCATTACAAAAAATCTCGAAGCGTCCGCCCGTATCGGGGTGCAGGGCGACATACTCAATCTCTTCGCTGAAGGTATGCAGTAGCTCCTGACTCAGCCAGGCAGACCGCAGCATCCAATTGCATTGGCGGCAGTAATAAATCTCGATTTGGGCTTTGTTCATGGTGACGTCCTTGTTATGTCCTATTCTACGCTCAGTCAGGTTAAGAATTACTGAACAGTACGGTAGAACCATGACTTAAGCTGGTAAAGAGAATGGTTCTTTCGTTAACAATGTCGACTCGACGACTTTGTTGTGCATCCATCTTGAACAGTTGAGTAATCAGCTGCAATTGCTCGTCAGTAAAGTCTTTGCTTTGGTTTGACGAAATATCTTTAAACTCGACTGGCGTAACCAAAAGGTAATTATCGCTGATATCCCATTCACCAAATTCGGAGATATTAATGACGCTTTCTGCACTATTGTCATCGGAAAATAGCTTTACGATTGAAACCCGTAAATAAGTGCCATTAGGCAGATATTTCACATTGGAAGTGACGTCTACCCGACTGAGTGGCCCCATAGCCGGGCGGTTGCTGTTGGTCTTAATCAGAGAGACCATTTTGGACTGCCATTCTCGAGAGGTTAACACTTGCTCAAGCTTGAAGTCACTCCCCCAATATAACCAGCTACTGAGCAGTAGAGAGAGCAGAAGAATACCCATGGCGATGTGTCTATTTTGCATAGCAAGATCCTACTCACACACTTTGATGGCATCGTTAGGGTTAGCAACGATGCGTAAGGTTATGTTTTCCCCTGAAACTTCAGGGCTGTGAATGTAATTCAGCGTTAACTGGTTATTTTGTCCACCTGTGGCAATGACTTCTATCGGCTTGAGCCCACCAGTATGCTTTTCATTGTATTTTTTAACGCACAATTCGATTGACGGTAGCCAGTTTGAAAGATCAGGGTGGTTATTCGGCATATTGACGGCTACGCCATCGGCAACCGTTAGGGGTTTAAAGCTGGATTGGCTCGGGTTAGTGAGCAGTAATACTGCGAGGGGAAGTAAGACCGCTATCAGAATAAGCAGTCGATTCTCCAAGTTTGGAGCCGATTTATTCGTCACAAGATTGGCTGGCTGCGGTGTGTTCACTACAGTAGCTGATGAAGGCACACTGCTTGATTCTGCGTATTCATTGACAGATTCTGGCTGAGAGATGTCATGAGCAGCTTCGCTTTCGCGAGCCATCTCTTCTTCAACCGTTTCCACTCGGGCGATCAATTGGTAACCGCGTTTCGGAACCGTTTTGACGTATTGTGGGGACTTTGTCGAATCTTTGAGCATTTTGCGCAGAGTCGAAATGGCTTGGGTTAAGCTGGAATCATCGACTTCAAAACCTTGCTCTCGCCAAACAAAGTCATGCAAATCATTGCGAGAAATCACCTCGTTTGGACGTTGGGCCAGCAGCCAAAGAATTCGGCTTTCGTTGCTGCCTAATCGAATGATCTCTTCACTATCTTCTTTGTCAATCAGAGTATTGCTTAGGGGATCAAAGGTAAATTTTTCAGCAAGAATGAATTTAGTACCAATATGACTCATCGATATCTCTTTTGAGTTGTGTCCTAATCCGAACATCTAATGTCCCAGCATCTCCCTGTCCCAACACTCAGACTTTACTGGTTTTTTTATCTTCTTTGATAAAAATGCAGACTTAGAATAATCCAATCTCGATCAAAAAACAGTGTTTTTATGAGTTTTGACCTTGAATTTACATTTTTTGTCCATATCTCACTTGCACATCAAGGTAATTCCATTGAGTCTCAATGGATCAATTGTTTGAAACAGAAGTAAACGGAGCGATTATGAGCGAGACTGCAACCACTAATAAAGAAACGCGTGGTTTTCAATCGGAAGTTAAACAACTGCTGCACCTGATGATTCATTCTTTGTACTCCAACAAAGAAATTTTCCTGCGTGAGTTGATTTCTAACGCCTCCGATGCCGTTGATAAGTTGCGTTTTCAAGCGCTTTCTCATCCTGATCTCTATCAGGGCGACGCTGAATTAGGCGTAAAACTCTCTTTTGATAAAGACAAAAATACGTTGACCATTTCGGATAACGGGATCGGTATGACCCGTGATGAAGTGATCGAAAACTTAGGTACGATTGCTAAATCGGGTACGGCTGAATTCTTCTCAAAACTTTCTCAAGAGCAGTCTAAAAACTCGCAGCTTATTGGTCAGTTTGGGGTGGGTTTTTACTCGGCTTTCATCGTGGCGGATGCGGTGACGGTGCGGACTCGCGCTGCAGGTAGTGCACCAGCAGATGCCGTACAGTGGTACTCAAAAGGTGAGGGCGAGTACACGGTTGAAACTATCAATAAAGAGTCTCGTGGTACCGACATCATTTTGCATCTGCGTGAAGAAGGTAAAGAGTTTTTGTCCGAATGGCGTTTGCGCGATGTGATTTCCAAATACTCTGATCACATCGGTATTCCTGTCTATATCCAAACCTCAGTGATGGATGAAGAAGGGAAAGCGACAGAAGAAACCAAATGGGAGCAGATCAACAAGGCTCAAGCTCTGTGGACGCGTGCTAAATCGGAAGTTACCGATGAGGAATATAAAGAGTTCTACAAGCATGTATCACACGATTTTGCTGATCCACTCGTGTGGAGTCATAACAAAGTCGAAGGTAAAAATGACTACACCAGCTTACTTTACATTCCTGCTAAAGCGCCTTGGGATCTGTTTAATCGTGAACATAAGCATGGTTTAAAACTGTATGTGCAACGCGTCTTTATTATGGATGATGCGGCGCAATTCATGCCTTCTTACCTCAGATTCGTACGTGGTTTGATTGACTCAAACGATCTGCCGCTCAACGTATCGCGTGAAATTCTGCAAGATAATAAGATCACTCAGTCACTGCGCCAAGCTTGTACTAAGCGCGTATTGACCATGCTTGAGCGCATGGCGAGCAATGATGCTGACAATTACCAGAAATTCTGGAAAGAGTTTGGCTTGGTGATGAAAGAAGGTCCGGCAGAAGATTTTGCGAACCGCGAGAAAATCGCTAGCTTGCTGCGTTTTGCCTCTACTCATGTCGATTCGGCAGAGCAAACCATCAGCCTTGCTTCTTATGTCGAGCGCATGAAAGAAGGTCAAGACAAGATCTACTATCTGACGGCAGACAGCTATACCGCTGCGAAAAACAGCCCACACTTGGAGCAGTTTAAGTCAAAAGGGATTGAAGTCATTCTGATGTTTGATCGCATTGACGAATGGTTGATGAATTATTTGCCAGAGTTTGAGGGTAAAGCGTTCCAGTCCATCACCAAAGCAGGCTTGGATCTCAGCCAGTTCGAAGATGAAGCCGAAAAAGAGAAACATAAAGAGACGGAAGAGCAATTTAAGTCTGTGGTTGAACGCCTCAAAGGCTATTTAGGTAGCCGAGTGAAAGAGGTTCGTACCACATTCAAACTGGCTAACACACCAGCAGTCGTGGTGACCGATGATTATGAAATGGGTACCCAAATGGCAAAACTATTGGCTGCAGCTGGCCAGCCTGTGCCTGAAGTGAAGTACATCCTTGAAGTTAACCCTGAACATGCTTTGGTAAAACGCATGGCTGATGAAGCGGATGAGCAAACTTTTGGCCGTTGGGCGGAAGTGCTACTGGGTCAAGCTATGCTTGCCGAACGTGGCTCGATGGAAGATCCATCACAATTCTTAAGTGCGGTGAACCAACTGCTTGCACCTAGCCACTAATTCCTTATCGTATCTCAAGCCCGCTTCGGCGGGCTTTTTTCTGCCTTTAAGTTATCGAAGGACGGATTAGTGACTAAACAGGTGAATGGCTGTTTTGCGTCAGTATCATGAGGTCTATCTCAATTTTACCCATCACATTCTTTAGTCTTAGAGCGGTATGCCAAACGATTTCTGTGATAGAATGAGGCACTTGAATGTGGTCATTAACGCGTGTATTTTTGCACGCCAGCTCGCTGTGCGGGCTGTTCTGTCTGTTATACCGAAACTTACCGTGAGTTTTTGCAAGCGCTGTGAGCTTCGGTATAAAAATCAATTAGTATGAGGATAAAACATGCGCATCATTCTTCTCGGTGCTCCGGGTGCAGGTAAAGGCACACAAGCTCAATTCATCATGGAAAAATTTGGTATTCCACAAATTTCTACTGGTGACATGCTGCGTGCAGCCATTAAGGCGGGCACTGAGCTCGGTAAGCAAGCGAAAGCGGTAATCGATGCAGGACAATTGGTATCGGATGACATCATTTTAGGCCTTATCAAAGAGCGCATTGCTCAGGCTGACTGTGAGAAAGGTTTCCTGCTAGATGGTTTCCCACGCACGATTCCACAAGCCGATGGCCTAAAAGAGATGGGTATCAATGTTGACTATGTGATTGAATTTGACGTAGCGGATGATGTGATTGTTGAGCGTATGGCGGGTCGTCGTGCTCATCTACCTTCAGGCCGTACATACCACGTAGTGTACAATCCACCTAAAGTTGAAGGTAAAGATGACGTAACGGGTGAAGACCTTGTGATCCGTGAAGATGACAAAGAAGAAACCGTACGTGCGCGTCTGAATGTTTACCACACCCAAACTGCGCCACTTATTGAATACTACGGTAAAGAAGCAGCTGCAGGTAAAACTCAATACCTGAAGTTTGACGGCACTAAGCAAGTGAGCGAAGTGAGTGCTGACATTGCTAAAGCGTTGGCTTAATCATTATTGTGATGTGCTGATTGCATTGATAGGTGAAATAAAGCGGCAGTAAAGCCGCTTTTTTTATAAACTTTTTACCAGAAAGAGACGTAATAACGTATACAACAGTGCATTTTGAAGGAAGCCATGAATAATCATAAAAAACTTGGCATTTTGCTTGCCAACTTAGGTACTCCGCAAGCGCCAACCTCTCAAGCGGTAAAAGCGTTTTTGAGCCAATTTCTGCATGATCAGCGAGTGGTAGACATGAGTCGTTGGCTATGGTGCCCACTTTTACATGGCATTATCTTGCCAACGCGATCGCCTAAGGTGGCTAAGCTTTATCAATCAATCTGGATGGATGAGGGATCGCCTTTGATGGTCTACTCTCGACGTCAACGCGATAAATTAGCAGAGCTTAGCCAACGGCCTGTTGAGCTAGGGATGACCTACGGAGAGCCGAGTTTATTGGAGGGTGTACGCAAGTTGCAGCAACAAGGTGCTGAACAGATAGTGGTGCTGCCGCTTTATCCGCAATATTCCGCGACGACAACGGCGGCGGTGTTTGATGGCCTCGCCAAAGCGTTGCGTCAGTTACCTGTAGTCCCTGAATTGCACTTTATTCGTGATTATCATGACCATCCACTCTATATCCAAGCCCTCGCGAAAAGCGTTCGTGCTTCATGGCAACAAAATGGACAAGGTGATCTGTTACTCTGCTCTTACCACGGTATTCCTAAACGTTATGCGCAAAATGGCGATATCTACCCAGAGCATTGCCAAAAAACCACAGAGTTACTGGCTCAAGCATTAGGATTGCCTCAAGATAAAGTCATGATGACTTACCAATCTCAGTTTGGTAAGGAAGAGTGGCTGCAGCCATACACGGACAAGACGATGGAAGCGCTTCCTCGCCAAGGCATTAAAAAGCTTGATGTTATTTGCCCTGCCTTTTCAGTGGACTGCTTAGAAACGCTGGAAGAAATTGCTGAGCAGAACCAAGAAATCTTTTTGCACAGTGGTGGCGAAGCGTTCCACTATGTCCCCTGTTTGAATGACAGTCAGAGCCATATTGAGCTGATGGCCGCGCTGGTTAAAGCCCATTGTTAAGCTTCAATGTGAGCGAGTCATGCATAAAGCAGCCATACAAAAACAGCGCCTCATTCGGCGCTGTTTTCAGTTTCACGGCGTATTTATGATTCAATCTTTATTGCGTCACCAGCTCTAACGGCTCTGATTCACCCCGGCAGATGCGAGTCAGCTTAGGTGCAATCATGAAGGTGACGATGGCAATTCCGGCTGTCACATAACCAATTTGCGCAAATACCTCACCATAAATATGCAGTGACTCGGTGGCGCCAGACACATCAGCCGGCGTTGAAGTCAGGCTAGCGACCCAACCTGCAATGACTGCGGCAGACGCCGAAGTGAGGAACCACATACCCATTGCAAAACCCATCATACGTTGTGGTACCAATTGCGCGACCATGGCTAAACCAAGGCCAGAGACTAGGAGTTCACCGATGGATTGGAAAGCATAACTTGCGATAAGCCAGTTTGAGCTAATGATGCCTTGTTCGTTAGCAAACAAGGTTCCCCAGCTTAATACTAAGAAAGAGAGCGCACATAAAGCCATCCCGAAAGCGAACTTGAAAGGCATCGCCAATTTATCGCCCAGTTTGCCGTAAGTCGCCGCCAAAATAGGGCTAGCAATCATAATCCAAAACGGATTGAGTGCTTGAAACTGCTCTGGCGCGACATCAAAACCAAAGATATGGTGCTCAACGTTATTGATAGCAAAGAAATTCAGTGAAGTTGGCATTTGGAAATAGAGTACGAAAAACACTACGCCTTGCAGCATCAAGATGAAGGCAACCAGCATTTTGGCGCGTTCAATCCCAGACATAGAGAACGCTTCTTTAAAATAACATCCCAGAATAAACAGCCCCGCAACAACCAAAATACCGTGTGCTAGGGTGAGGTTTTGTAGTAAGTAGCTACACACTAGGCTGGCAATGATAGAACCCACGGCGACAAGAACTAGATACATTTTGTTCACCGGCATAAGGTCGGCTGGAGAGCCTGTGCCTTTTAACATGCGTAAGCAAAATAGGAAGTTCACCACAGTGATGGCAAGGCCGACTGCACTCACCCCAAATGCCATTCCATAGCCCATCTTGATTGCTACGAGTGGAGTAATGATCATTGAGAAGAAAGAGCCTAAATTGATCGCCATGTAGTACATGGTGAAAGCACCATCTAAGCGAGGATCATTCTCTGGGTAAATTTTTGCAAGTAGACTCGAAGGGTTTGCTTTGAACAAGCCGTTACCAACCGTAATAAAGCCCATAGCGATGTAGATTAACGTTGGCCCAACAAGCGGATGATCTGCGGTGGAGAGTCCAAGCAGAACATAACCGACCATCATGACAATCGCGCCGAGAGTAATAGCACGTTTTGTTCCAATGACTTTATCGCCTATCCAACCGCCAATCGCGACAAAGCCGTACACTAACGCTGAAAAGGCACCGAAGAGTACGAAAGAAGCGGACTCATCCATGCCCATAATTTTGACCATGTAAACCGTCAGAATGGCTTGCATACCGTAGAAGCCAAATCGTTCCCAAAATTCGATAGAGAAGATCAAATAGAAGGCATTCGGTTGTTTAAAGATATTAAGGTTGGACATAAGCATTCCTGTATCATTGTGCAGTGCAATGGTTGAAGTCTGTTGTGAAGCTCCAACCGTCAAACATTATATTTATTCAACTCATCCATGAGAGTTTTTTATTCGGCTGATACCTATACATTCAAAATAAATGATGAGCAATACAGGTTTTCTCAGGATTCAGTTGTAAATAAATGTAACTCAATGAAAATCAATAAAACTTCCGAGAAATGAATCGTGATTTTTGTTGCGTAAACTAATTTTTCACAAAAAGGACTTGCCACCAAACTTGGGTGTGAATGCTCCATTTGATGGGTTTGTTGAATCTATCGATATGATTAATTTGTGGTTTTTATTGTTTTGGTAGGCGATTTCTTACTGGATGTTTGCTTGGAAAATGCACAGATTAAGCTAATTTATGCATTTAAATCAGGTGCGGGGGACTCAACTCTTTTTACAAGAGTGCATTTCATATTTGCTCTATGGGTGTGGTAGCATGCCGAAAAAGGTTGGCATAACAGAATATAAATGAAACGTTGGTATCTACTTTACTGCAAACGAGGCGAGCAGCAGCGCGCGAAGATGCACTTAGAAAATCAAAGTGTTGAATGCTTCTACCCCGAAGTGTGCGTTGAAAAAATTCTACGTGGTAAGCGGCAAATGGTTCAGGAGCCGTTATTCCCTTCTTATATGTTTGTGCGTTTCGATTTCGAAAATGGACCTTCATTTACGACCGTACGTTCTACGCGTGGTGTCGTAGATTTTGTCCGCTTGGGGCCTCATCCACGTGAACTGCAAGGCGATTTGATTTATCAATTGAAACAGCTTGATTGTGAGCAATTGAAGCATGCCACCAAACAATTGCCAGAAAAAGGGCAAACCGTGCGAGTCGCAAGAGGTCAGTTTGCGGGCATTGAAGCGATTTATTTAGAGCCGGATGGTGATACTCGCTCGATCATGCTGGTGAAGATGATCAGTCAGCAAGTACCAATGAGTATTGAAAATACCGATTGGGAAGTCACCTAATCTTATCTTTACCGTCTTGATTTTTCTGTTGATGAATCATCGGGTGATGAAAGAATTAAAAAGCCAGAATGAGTCATCACTCTGGCTTTTTTAATCACTATACTCGCCCTACTTGAAGCAGCAGCGCTGCTGGCTAGAACTTCAAGTCTTAGTAGGCTTGTTTGTGGACGGCTTTCACCGCGCGGCCTGATGGGTCAATACAGTTTTTGAATGACTCATCCCACTCAATCGCTTTGGCTGAAGAGCAAGCGACGGAAGGGCCTCCCGGTACGCAGCGTGCCGCAGATTCAAGTGGGAATAGTTCCTCAAAAATTTCCCGGTACACATAACCTTCTTTGGTGGTTGGAGTATTGTATGGGAAACGGAATTTCGCAGTTTCCATTTGTTGATCACTGATCTTCGCTTCTGCGGTAGCTTTTAGCGTATCGATCCAGCCATAACCTACGCCATCAGAAAACTGCTCCTTTTGACGCCATGCAATCGACTCGGGCAGATAGTGCTCAAAGCACTCACGCAGGATGTGTTTTTCCATTTTGCCATTACCACACATTTTATCGGCTGGGTTGAGGCGCATCGCAACATCAATAAATTCTTTATCTAGGAAAGGCACACGACCTTCTACCCCCCATGCTGCCAGCGATTTGTTGGCACGCGCACAGTCAAATAAGTTCAACGCCAGCAGTTTGCGTACGGTTTCCTCGTGAAACTCTTTAGCGTTTGGCGCTTTATGGAAGTAGAGATAGCCACCGAAAATTTCGTCTGCTCCCTCACCGGAAAGCACCATTTTGATGCCCATGGCTTTGATTTTACGCCCCATCAAGAACATGGGAGTAGAAGCACGAATCGTAGTGACATCATAAGTTTCGATGTGGTAAATCACATCACGAATCGCATCAAGTCCCTCTTGAATGGTGTAAGTCATTTCGTGGTGTACGGTACCAATTTTCTCTGCAACCTCACGTGCGGCTTTAAGATCTGGAGCCCCCTCTAAGCCGATCGCAAAAGAGTGAAGTTGTGGCCACCATGCCGCACTTTTCTCATCATCTTCAATACGCATTGCGGCAAAACGCTTCGCAATCGCAGAGGTAATCGATGAATCCAGGCCACCAGATAGCAGTACGCCATAAGGAACATCGGTCATCAGTTGGCGTTTCACGGCAGCTTCTAAGGCTTGAGTTAACTCCTCTTTGCTGCTGACGTTATCTTTGACTTCATCAAAACTATTCCAATCACGCACATAGTAGCGTGTCACCGCTTGATCTTTTGAACTCAAGTAGCTGCCAGGAGGAAACTCACTCAATGTTTTACACACAGGAACCAGTGCTTTCATCTCTGACGCTACATAGAAGTTACCGTGTTCATCATGACCCTGATAAAGAGGAATGATGCCGATATGGTCGCGTCCAATCAGGTATTCATCTTTCTCTTCATCGTAGAGAACAAAAGCAAAAATACCATTGAGCTCTTCTAGGAGATCAGCTCCTTTATCGCGGTATAGTGCCAAGATAACTTCACAATCAGAATCGGTTTGGAATTCATATTGACCCTTGTAACGTTCACGAATTTCTTTGTGGTTATAGATTTCACCATTCACGGCAAGGATGAGCTTACGATCTGGGCTATAAAGAGGCTGTGCGCCACTATTTAAACCCACGATGGCCAGACGCTCATGGGCCAAAATCGCTTTATCAGAAGCGTAGATACCTGACCAGTCTGGACCGCGATGGCGCAGTTTTTTCGACATTTCGAGGGCGATAGGTCTTAGCGTTGCTGCATCAGTTTTAATGTCTAAGATGCCAAAGATAGAGCACATATGAATTCCTTTTAAATGTTTTTTAATCTGTTGGACTTAATTTGCCATTCTGATTAAAAACTTCAACCCCATGTTGAGTTTTATTTTAAATAAAAAGATTTTGATTGGAAATTTTCTATTTAATCTTCGTGTTGTTTAAATGAGCTTTAAAAAGTGGTGAAAAAAGAAAAGATAGGGCGATATTCGCCCTATCTTTTAGCGGTGAGTGAAGTTTGGTTTGAGCTGTTCGCATACATGGCGAGCAAAACCAGTACCCGCTTCACTGTAAATGTTGAATGCAGCGTGAGCACCATGCTCAAGCAAGCTTTCTATCTGATCCGGGTATTCTGCAATGGCTGCGATTTGGCCTTGATAGTGGCGCTTTTGCAGTTGCTCAAGGGCAATTTGGTTAGCTTGATGGTGAGGCATAGCCAGCAGCACCAGCTTGACTTTGCCGGTATCGAAAATGCGTTCCCAAAAATCTGGGTCGGTTGCATCGCCAGAAATCACATTACGGCCTTCTTCACGATGGCTATTGGCCGCCTCTTCACGAATTTCTACCCCAAGGCAGATTTCCCCGTGACGTGAAGTGAGCTCTTCATAGGCGCCGCGGCCGATACGTCCCATACCTAAGATAAGAACTTGCGCTTCTCCAGGATCAATTAGGCGATCCCTGGTGTGTAAGGATTCAGCCGCTTGCTCTTTCAGCCATTTGGCCGAACGTTGATAAATGGCATGTCCTTTACGTTCAATCGGAGCGGCTAAGATAAACGATAAGGGGACGGAAACGGCGAGAGCCACCAGAATGTCACTGTTTATCCAGCCCATTTTGAAAGCAAGTCCACCCACGATCAGGCCAAACTCACTAAAGTTGAATAGGGATAGCGAGGCCAGTAGTGACGTGCGGACACGGAAATGGAACTGGTGGATTACCCAAAAATACAGCACGCCTTTTATTGGTAGCAGTAACAGGAGCAGTAGAGCGAGCATAATTCCTGTGGTAGTCGGGTGAGCAGAAAGCCCGATGTTTAGGAAGAAGCAGACTAAAAACAGCTCTTTGAGATTAAATAGTGCTTTCGATAATTCAGAGGCTTTGTGGTGGCTGGCGAGCATCATCCCTAAGATCAGTGCTCCAAGGTCGGGTTTCATTCCGACGAGCTGGAAGGATCCGGCTCCCACAACCAATGCAAAGAAAATCCCAAACAGAACCAACATCTCGCCGTGGCCGACCCAATCCAATAACTCATAAAAGAGCGGACGGAGTAAAGGGAGTACAAATAAGCCTATCGCATACCATTCTGGGAGTTTGCCGGTCGATGCGGTTAAGAACACCACAGCAAAGATATCTTGCATAACCAGAATACCAATGGCTAAGGTGCCATAGGTCGCATTCATTTCCCCTTTTTCTTGCAGCGATTTGACGGCAAATACGGTACTAGAGAAGGATAGGGCAAATCCGATCAAAATGAGTTTATCAAAAGAAAGATCCGCCAGACTATCGAGCCCTAACTGCTTAAAAATGAGTAAGAGAAGCGTAAACAGTGCGGTAGAGAGCAAGTTATGAATGGTTGACCCTGCCCAAATCTCTTTGGCGAGTAAAGTTTTGACTTCCAGTTTCAAACCAATAGTAAAAAGAAGTAGAGTTACCCCTAAGTCGGCGAGCAGAGAAAGGGTGTCATTACTGGTAAATCCGTAGGCATTGAGCGCAAAACCTGCAATCAAAAAACCAACCAGTGGCGGTAAATGGCATTTTAAAGCGATAAAACCTGCTAAAAATGCGGCAGAAAGAAGTATCAAATCCATGAGCTATGTTCTTAATTTAATAATAAAAAAACGGTGGTATAAAAATACCACCGTCATTATAGGTCAATCGGTTGCGTAAGCTTAACTAAAAAGCTCAGTCTTCAAGCAATTTTTGTAACAGAACCCCATTTAACATCGCACGTTTGATCATAGCAAAAGCGCCCATAGTGGGTTGTTTGTAGACTTGTGAAGACACAATCGGCAGATGTTGGTGGAACGTTTTCAGTGACTGATTTTCTACGTTGCGTTGAATCGCGGGGAATACGATCTCTTTGGCGGCGGTGATTTGCCCAGCAATCACGATCTTTTGTGGGTTGAATAGGTTTACGGTAATCGCAATCGCTTTACCCAACTGATTACCTACACGAACCAACGCTTGTTTCGCCAGTTCATCCCCAGCATTTGCGTGCTCACAGACATCATCAATCGTAATCGTATCGAGAGTAGAGAGCGAAGATTCATACCCCTGAGCGATCAGTTTTTTCACACGAGAAGTGATAGCAGGGTTGGTCGCAACGGTTTCTAGACAACCAAAGTTGCCACATTGACATTGCTCACCAAGAGGGTCGATTTGGATGTGGCCAATTTCACCGACGTTGCGGTTATAGCCTAAGAAGACTTGACCGTTAACGATAATCCCTGCGCCTGTGCCACGGTGTACACTGACTAGTATGGAGTCTTGGCAATCTTGGCTGGCTCCGAAATAGTGCTCCGCTAAGGCAATACCACGAACGTCGTTACCCACAAAACATTCAACATGGAACTCATCACGAATGGTTGCGCCGAGAGGTAATTCATTGATCGCGACATTAGGCATGTACTCAACAACACCTGTTTCTGGATTGACCAAACCGGGTAAGGCCACACCAATCGCAATCAACTGATCAATTAATGCGGTGTGTTGTTGAATAAATTGTTTGATCTGTTTAATCAGGCTCGACATCAACACGTCTTGCGTGTTGTAGTGAAATTCATGATGCTCATCAACCAGTGAGTTTCCACCTAGGTCATAGAGGCTGAGTTGAATATAGTCACGTCCGATACGCACGGCAATAGAGTGGAACGGCTTGACTTCTGTGGTCAGCGAAATGGCTCGCCGACCACCTGTAGAAGCTTGTTGCGCGACTTCTTTGATTAATCCACGTTCAAGCAATTGGCGGGTAATCTTGGTAACACTGGCCGGAGCCAGTTGGCTTACATCAGCGACTTGAATCCGACTGATTGGGCCTTGTTGGTCAATCAAGCGGTAAACCGCCGCACTGTTTAGCTGTTTAACTAAATCTACGTTACCAATCTGTCCGCCATTCATTATCAATTCTGCTCGTATTGTCCGTTAACTACCGTCGCTTTTACGTTGAAGTCACGATCAAAAACAGTCAGGTTGGCGATCATACCTTTCTTGATACGACCGAGTTTCTCATCAACACCGATTGCTTTCGCTGGATACAGAGTAGCCATTCGCAGAGCTTCATCTAAAGCGATACCGACATGCTCAACCGTATTTTGAACTGCTTCAATCATTGTTAGGGCTGAACCGCCAAGCGTGCCATTTTCATCAACACATTTGCCATCTCGGTAATATACTTTCTTACCGACAAAAATAAAGTAATCCATTTCAGCGCCTGCAGGAGCTGTGGCATCGGTCACTAATACGAGCTTTTCACCCTTAATTTTGTGGGCAATTCGGATGTTTGCGTAATCAACATGGAAGCCATCGGCGATGATACCCGCATACACCTCAGGTGTATCATAAATCGCCCCGACCACTCCTGGTTCACGACCTACCATCGGGGTCATTGCATTAAAGAGGTGGGTCGCAAAGGTAATGCCGGATTCAAAGCTTTTACGTGCTTCGCTATAGGTCGCGTTTGTGTGTCCAATCGAAACAACAATTCCCGCTTTAACCAGCTTCTCAATATGTTCAGGCTTATTATTTTCTGGCGCGAGAGTGACTTTGGCGATCACATCACTATTGGCACAAATCGTATCAATCATCGTATCGTCAGAGGGGCGGATGAAGTCAACGCTGTGGATCCCTTTTTTCATGACATTCAGATAAGGCCCTTCTAAATGAAGACCAAGCGATTGATTTGGGTATTTCGCCTGATATTCGCGAGCGGCGGCAATTGCTTGGCGCATGTTTTCATCGGAAGAGGTGATCAGTGTTGGAAGGAAGCTGGTACAGCCCGATTTAAGGTTAGCTTTGTGCATGATATCGATGGTTTCCGCTGTGATTTCATCATTGAACATCACGCCACCACAGCCATTCAGCTGTAAATCGATAAAACCAGGGCTGAGGTTTGCACCGTTTAGGTCGACCACATTCATCTCAGATGGAAGAGATTCGATAGGGCAAACGGCTTCAATTTTGTCACCGTTGATGATTACCGCATGTTTCACAAGCACATCATTGCCTGTGTAGATTTTGCAGTTCGTTAGCGCATACATAATCAGCTAATCCTCTTGTCGATATTTTTAGATTCATTTTAGCGACTCACCGAGGTTACAGCCAAAGCGCAAGCTGCTTCACTTCAATCAGGTCGCGAATTATCTTTTGTGCAAAAGGCCACAGCAACTGCGGCTAAAAATAAGTCATTGGTCAATCCACTCTTCGCGGTGTTTAACCTAAGGGCATTAAGAGAAATGCACTATGTTAACGAGTGTAACACGGTGACTGTCTGACCAACAAACGCTGTAATATTAGCGTCCAAAAGTTGTTTTTTTACATCATAAAATAAGTTTTATGATCTGGCTAGCAAAATCATTTCGTTCTTAGAACCACGGGTGATTAGGATCACAAATGATGAGGTTTTAATTTGCGGAGCAAAATTAATGTCATAAACTGACCAGGACTAAATTGGGCGACTAAAAAAAGTCTCTCAATACTATACAAAAATCCTATAGGGGGAACTTAAGGTGAATATTCTTGGATATGCGCAAAAGTTAGGTAAAGCATTGATGCTACCTATCGCTACGCTACCTGTAGCGGCGCTCTTACTTCGTTTAGGTCAACCAGACCTGTTAGGCATTCCATTCATGGCTGCAGCGGGCGATGCAATTTTTAGCCAGCTGCCACTACTGTTTGGTTTGGGTATTGCCATTGGTTTATCGAAAGATGGATCTGGCGCCGCAGGTCTAGCGGGTGCAGTAGCTTACTTTGTTCTGACTGCAACAGCAAAAACGATTGATGCTTCAATCAACATGTCTTTCTTCGGCGGTATCTTCGCAGGTATCATCGCAGGGCACTCTTACAACGCGTTCCACACTACACGTCTGCCAGAGTGGCTAGCATTCTTTGCTGGTAAGCGTTTAGTGCCAATTATGGCGGGTCTGTTCGCTCTGGTTGCTGGTGCGCTTTCTGGCGTTATCTGGCCATCAATTCAAGGTGGATTAGATGCGCTGGCGCATGCCGTCTCTACATCAGGTGCTTTAGGCCAATTTGTTTACGGTACTCTGAACCGTGCTCTGATCCCTGTAGGTTTACACCACGTTCTGAACTCTTACTTCTGGTTCGGCATGGGTACCTGTCAAGAGATCCTAGTTTCAGGTGCTCAAGCCGCTGGTCAAGCACTGCCTGCACTCGAAAAATTGTGTGTGGATCCAGCTCTAGCGAAAACCCTAGTTGTGGGTCAAGAGCATACTTTTGCGTTCAAAAATGCGGTAACGCCTGAAATCACAGCTGTGGTAAAAGAAGTGACTGAAGTGGTTAAATCTGGCGACCTACACCGTTTCTTCGGCGGCGATAAGAGCGCTGGGGTATTCATGAACGGCTTCTTCCCTGTCATGATGTTCGGTCTACCAGGTGCTGCACTTGCTATGTACCTAGCCGCTCCAGCTGAGCGTCGTCACCAAGTGGGTGGTGCACTGTTCTCTGTTGCGTTCTGTTCATTCCTAACAGGTATCACTGAGCCTCTAGAGTTCATGTTTGTGTTCCTAGCACCTGCGCTGTATGCAATGCATGCGGTATTTACAGGTCTGTCACTGGTTGTGGCTAACATGTTTGGCACACTGCATGGTTTCGGTTTCTCAGCAGGTCTTATCGACTTCCTGTTGAACTGGGGTCTAGCAACGAAACCTGCAACTCTGTTTGTGATTGGTCTGGCGTTCTTTGCTCTGTACTTCTTTACGTTCACATTCGCCATTCGTGCGTTCAACCTGAAATCTCCAGGTCGTGAAGACGAAGAAGTGGAAACAGAAACAGATTCCGCTGATGCATCTAAAGGTGATTTGGCTCGCCAATACCTGAAAGCACTGGGTGGTCATGAAAACCTGACATCTATCGATGCGTGTATCACACGTCTACGTCTGACTCTGAAAGACCGCTCTGTTGCAGATGAAGCGGTACTGAAGAAACTAGGCGCGAAAGGTGTTGTGAAACTGGGTGAAAATAACCTGCAAGTTATCCTTGGCCCTCTAGCAGAAATCGTCGCGGGTGAGATGAAAGCCATCAGCCCGAAAGAAGATCTTTCTGACGTTAAACTGCCTTAATCGAGTTTAAACCCTAGCCTGAATCAAAGCCTTCGCGAAAGCGAAGGCTTTTTACTTATTTACCGCTTGAGAAGTGGCGATATAAGCATCGAACCGTAGAAATAATCACAAGAAATCCATAGTTTTTATTGTGCCCACCGCAAGAATTGTGGATGATTAGCGGCAATATTTTCTGTTTTCTAGCCTTGATGGTACAAGAAGCAGAAACGCTTTCTGACAATACTAAATGAATTTTGAGGTGCTATAGATGAGTGAAGCTGAGGCTCGTCCATCGAACTTCATCCGCCAAATTATCGATAAAGATCTTGCGGATGGTAAACACACGACCGTGCATACTCGTTTCCCGCCGGAGCCGAATGGCTACCTGCACATCGGTCACGCCAAGTCAATCTGTCTGAATTTCGGTATTGCTCAGGATTATCAAGGGCAGTGCAACCTGCGCTTTGATGATACAAACCCAGAAAAAGAGAACCTTGAATATGTTGAGTCGATCAAAAAAGATGTGACTTGGCTAGGTTTTGATTGGTCAGGTGAGGTGTGTTACTCCTCTGACTATTTTGACAAGTTGTATGAATACGCGATTGAGCTGATTCAAAAAGGCTTGGCGTATGTGGATGAACTGACGCCTGAGCAAATTCGTGAATACCGTGGCACTCTAACTGAGCCTGGTAAGCACAGCCCATACCGCGATCGTAGCGTAGAAGAAAACCTAGCGCTGTTTGAAAAAATGCGTGCGGGTGAATTTGCAGAAGGTCAAGCTTGTCTACGTGCAAAAATCGATATGGCATCGTCTTTTATCGTAATGCGTGATCCTGTTTTGTACCGTGTGCGTTTTGCTGAACACCACCAAACGGGTGACAAGTGGTGCATCTATCCGATGTACGATTTCACACACTGTATTTCTGATGCGCTCGAAGGCATTACGCACTCTATTTGTACTTTGGAATTCCAAGACAACCGCCGTCTGTATGATTGGGTTCTTGATAACATCACGATTCCATGCCATCCACGCCAGTATGAATTCAGCCGCTTAAATCTCGAATATACCGTGATGTCTAAGCGTAAACTGAACCAGCTAGTGACCGAAAAATTGGTCACAGGTTGGGATGATCCACGTATGCCGACCATTTCAGGCCTGCGTCGCCGTGGCTTCACGCCAAGCGCTATTCGTGAATTCTGTAAGCGCATTGGTGTGACTAAGCAAGAAAACATGATTGAATACAGTGCATTAGAGTCTTGTATTCGTGATGATCTTAACGAAAATGCGCCACGTGCGATGGCTGTTCTGGATCCGGTTAAACTTGTGATTGAGAACTTTGCCTCAGGCACAGTGGAAACCTTGACGCTGGCTAACCATCCGAACAAACCTGAGATGGGCGATCGCGAAGTGCCATTTACCCGTGAGTTGTGGATTGAACGCGAAGATTTCCGCGAAGAAGCCAACAAGAAATACAAGCGTTTGGTGTTAGGCAAAGAAGTGCGTCTGCGTGGTGCTTACGTCATCAAAGCTGAGCGCATCGAAAAAGATGAACAAGGTAATATCACCACAATCTTCTGTTCTTACGATCCTGAAACCTTGGGTAAAAACCCAGCCGATGGTCGTAAAGTGAAAGGTGTTATTCACTGGGTATCTGCTGAAAAAGGCGTTCCTGCTGAGTTTCGTCTCTACGAGCGTCTGTTCACTGTACCCAATCCAGGTGCGGCGGATAACTTTGCCGAAACCATTAACCCAGAATCTCTGGTAAAAGTTCAAGGTTATGTTGAGCCAAGCTTAGTCGAAGCAAAACCTGAATTTGGTTATCAGTTTGAGCGTATGGGCTATTTCTGTGCCGATAACAAAGATTCTAGCCCGCAGGCTTTGGTCTTTAACCGCACTGTTGGTTTGCGCGATAGTTTCGCCAAAATTGACGAAGAGTAAGCCGAAAAACGAGAGTAAAATGCAAAGCCAGCCAACGTGCTGGCTTTGTTTTTAGGCGTGGAGAAAGCGGTGTTGCCTCACGCTAGGACTGAAATTTGTGTGAGATTCCTGCGATTATTCCGGTCGTGACACATTTTTTGCCAGCCAGTCTATAGTTTTGCTAGGTGGATCCGATATATTTAACCAATCTCCGTACTTCAAAATTCAAAGCACATACTGAGCCTTTTATGCGTCGATTTTTCCAACGACTCCTGCTGCCAGTGGCAGTAATGGTCGTTACTCAGACTTCTTTCGTCAGTGCAGAAAGCATTCGTCTTGTTGGCCCTGATGGCCAAGTACAACCCACGCCCCAATATAGTGAAAATATTGTTCGCAATTCGGCTAATAATGAACCCGGTCGATTTTTCGGGCCTACCTCAGCCAACCAGACTTTGTGGTCGATAGCCAGCCAGTTACGGCCTTCTTCCAGCGTCACGGTGCAACAAACGTTATTGGCCATTTATCAGCTCAATCCTCAGGCGTTTGAAAATCAGAATATTCACACTCTGATTCCAGGTAGTACTCTACGTGTTCCGTCACTGGCACAAATCAGTCGCAATAGTACTCAAGACGCTGTCAACATCATGGCGTCTCACCAAGCAAAATTAAACCAAACACCCGATACGCCAGTGAGGCCTGTAGCTCCTCCTCGTCCTGCTCCTGTTGCAACGCCAAAAGTAGAAGCGGTCGCGCAAACGCCACCTCAAGTCACCCCTACGACCGCGCCGCAAGAGAAAGCGCCTACTGAGCTCAAGACACCCGCTAAACCCAGCCAATCAACAGATGCTGAAGTAATGGCTCTGGAAGAGAAGAATCACACCTTGCGCTTGATGCTTTCGCAAGTGCAATCGGAAGTCAGTACTCTCAAAGAAGAGCTGGGTGATGAGAACCGCATCCGCAGTGAAGTCGAGAGATTGTTGGAAGAAGAGCGCCGTAAAGCGGAAGAAGCTTCGCGTCTTGCGCCATCAGCTTTAGATAATTTGCTTTCTAATGGCTGGTTAGTGGCATTGTTAGCGCTAATCCCCGGTCTACTGATTGCTATCGTAGTGCTTCTGCTGCTTAACCGCCGCTCAAGTGCTCAGCAAGAGAATCCAACGCAAAACAATATCACTTCTGAAATGCCAACCGCGGCGCCTGTCACTTTAGGTCCAGAACAGACGGAAGATATTGGCGATGACCTGCTGTTGGATGATGACCTCTTCAGTACCACCGATGACAAAGAAGAAAATGACGCTGAAAAAGCGTTCTCGGATGAAGATGATGTCTTCGCCGATCTGAACGAAACCGATCTTGATTTCAATCTTGATGGACAGGACAGCGATGATCTGTTTGTAGGAATTGATGATGATGGCGATCTCGATACCGAATTTGATGCTCTAAATGAAAGTGCCAACGGCATTTCTGTTAACGCTGATGATAAAGCGCTCGGACTTGAGGAGATGGAGCGCGCACTAAATGATGTTAGTGAACCAACCGACAACGATGATCTGAATTCTTTTGACTTGGCTGATGAAAATCAAATGTCGGAGGATGACATCGAAGCGCTGTTATCCGGTGATGAAGAGAATGAGCTGCTTAGCGATGGCAAAGTGGATCAATCGCTGCTGGATGACTTACTCGCCAGTGAACTCGACGCATTAGATGATGAACCCGCGATCCAAGATACCGAAACCTTGGATACGCTACTCAATGATGAGCTGGCGTCGCTCAGTGAAGAGGATAATGACGAATTTGATCTCAGTGGTGCAGGCGTAGCGGGTGACCAAGATTTGGATGACCTGTTTGCCTCTATCGAAGAGCAAGCTGACCTTGAGCAACTTGAAGCCAAAGCGATAGATGAAACGGCATTACTTGATGAAATACTCGCTGAACAAGATGTTCCTCTGAGCGAAGAGAGTACCGAGCTTTTAGATGAGTTGTTGGATGATTTTGATAAGCCAGAAAACGATGAGTTTGATGCCCAAACTGCGGATCTTCTTCAACCTGAAGAGCCCATTTTAGATTTAGAGGAAGATAGTACTCAGTTACTCAATGAGGTGTTGGGGGAACCCGTGCCCGAAGAGCTTGCCTCTGGGCTTGAAATTGACCAAAACAGCACTGAGCTTTTGGATGAATTACTGGATGATCTGGACTTGGATGATGAATCCATCGAAGCTACAGAATTCTCAGTGGCACCGGAAAAACTCAGTGTAGAAGATGGTACTGAGCTTTTTGATGAGTTGCTTGAAATTGAGCAGCATCCAGAGCCAGCAGAATCACTCCCGGAGTTGGCAACCGAAGATGAGTTTAATAGCGATACCTTCATTGACGACTTACTCAACTCGGCACCCGCAAAAGATCCGTTACTTGAACCTGTACTCGATGAAAATGAAGCTTTCGCACAAGCGGATGATTTTGATTTCAATCCTGAAATTGAAGGTGGTCTGGAAGACGACTTACCGCAGCCAAGTGCGCTACCCGCCAATGAGTTTGGTACTCCTCAAGATGAGGATTGGGTCTTTGATGAGGATGACTCCTCACCAACTTTAGAGGGTAATGCTGAGCTTGAGCTATCTTCGGCTGAGGATGATTTGCCAGAGCAGACTACCGCCACAAATGAAACGGCGGATGAATTACTGGCAGATTTGGCTGCGCAGCCGCAATCAAATACAGTGGATACGTCTGATGATGCGTTAGCCCCTGACGCGCTTTCTCAGTCTGTCGAGGAGTCTCTCACTCTTAACGATTTGGAGCTGCCAGAAGAGAATGATGAGCCTCAATTGGCTGAAGTCACTCCGTCTTCTGCATTCGACGAACAACAAGTTGAGACCGAAATTGAGCCTGAGTCGGAGCCGTTGGCTGCAGAAGCATCTAATGATGAAAGTGACCTTACTGCGCTTAATGAACTCGATTTATCCGAGTACACCGAAGAAGATGCCTTGGCGGACGCGCAGTTAGAGCCTGCCGCAGAATCGGAAGTTGAGCCAGAGCTTGAGCTGGCAAGTGAGCCAGT
>NZ_WPDC01000006.1:0-92979 GCF_035615595.1 Vibrio sp. R-1
CACTGCGTCACCGTGCTTTGGTCAATCAGTTACCGGCTGAATTGCTGCGTCCGTTGGTCGAACGTGGCACTTATCAGCATGACGAGCAGTGGTTCTGGCGGCATGATCTAAAGCTCAAGGCGGACTCTTTATATCGCATGACGCCGGAACACGCCGCGCAGGTGCGTGAATCAATCCGTTGTCCGCAGCAGGTGATTTTGGGCTCGCAGGGGTTTGCCACACTCAAGCAACAAGCACAAAACCCAGAGTTTGCGACCATCCCTATAGCAACGGTGACGGGCGGGCATCACTGCCATTTAGAGCAACCTCAAGCGGTCGCTGAATTGATTTTTGGCTTAGTTAACAAAATTTAAACAAGTGTTTGAGAGTTACGTGCTCAAGCATCTCGGCTGTGCTGTAATAGCGGTCAGTATTTGCATGACTACTGCATGATGACAACAACAAGAATAGCGCCAGCCAATAACGAGGAGTATTACCGTGGATAAACCTTGGCTTTCACGTTATCCGAAAGACGTACCGGAAACCATTAATCCTGATCAGTACCCATCACTGGTCGAAATGTTTGAACAATCGGTACATAAGTACGCGGATCAGCCAGCCTTCATGAACATGGGCGCGGTGATGACATTCCGTAAGCTGGAAGAGCGCAGCCGCGCCTTTGCGGCTTATTTACAAAACGATCTCAAGCTGAAAAAAGGTGACCGTGTCGCTCTGATGATGCCGAACTTGCTGCAATACCCTGTGGCGCTGTTTGGTGTTCTGCGTGCTGGCATGATCGCAGTGAACGTCAACCCACTTTACACTCCGCGAGAGCTGGAGCATCAATTGAATGATGCGGATGCGCGCGCGATTGTGATCGTCTCAAACTTTGCTAACACCTTAGAGCAGATCGTTGCCAATACACAGGTCAAGCATGTGGTGCTGACCAGTCTTGGACAGATGCTGCCCCGCGCCAAAGGCACAATTGTCGATTTCGTGGTGAAATACGTCAAAGGCATGGTACCTAAGTACGATCTGCCGGGCGCGATTTCGATGCGTAAAGCGCTGCACAAAGGCCGCCGTCTGCAATATGTGAAGCCGTTTATGTCCGGTGAAGACATTGCCTTCCTGCAATACACTGGCGGCACAACCGGTGTGGCGAAAGGCGCCATTCTGACGCACCGCAACATGGTTGCGAACGTGCTGCAAGCCAAAGGCGCTTACGGCCCTGTGCTGCAAGAGGGTCGCGAGTTGGTGGTCACCGCACTGCCGCTGTACCACGTGTTTGCCTTAACCGTAAACTGCTTGCTGTTTATTGAAATGGGTGGCCGCAACTTATTGATCACTAACCCGCGTGATATTCCGGGCTTTGTGAAAGAGCTGCAAAAGTACCCATTTACAGCCATTACCGGTGTAAACACCCTGTTTAATGCGCTGGTGAATAACGAAGATTTCCACGAGCTCGACTTCAAAAATATGAAGTTAGCGGTTGGTGGCGGTATGGCAGTACAACGCGCTGTTGCTGAGCGTTGGAAAAAGACTACCGGTGTCCATTTGCTCGAAGGCTATGGTTTGACCGAGTGTTCGCCACTGGTTACCGGCAACCCATACGATTTGACGGATTACACGGGTGCGATTGGTTTACCAGTACCGTCAACCGAAGTGCGGATTGTGGATGATGCGGGTAATGTGGTGCCTAACGATCAAGTTGGTGAACTGCAAGTGCGTGGCCCACAAGTCATGCAAGGTTACTGGCAGCGCCCTGAAGCGACCAAAGAAGTGCTCAATGCTGAGGGATGGCTTTCAACCGGCGATATCGTAAAATTCGATGACCAAGGTTTGATCCACATTGTTGATCGCAAGAAAGACATGATTCTGGTTTCAGGCTTTAACGTTTATCCGAATGAAATCGAAGATGTGGTGGCGCTGCACGGCAAAGTGCTAGAAGTCGCAGCGATTGGTCAGGCTAACGATGTTTCTGGCGAATTGGTGAAGATTTATGTGGTGAAGCGCGACCCAAGCCTGACCAAAGACGAAGTGATTGCTCACTGTCGTAAGCATTTGACTGGCTACAAAGTGCCAAAACTGGTTGAATTTCGTGACGACCTGCCAAAAACCAACGTGGGCAAAATCCTGCGTCGTGTGCTGCGTGAAGAAAATGACGCACAGTTGGCAGCAAAGGCGAAGCAAAGCGCATAAGCTGTACCCAGCTGCGAGTGTTTTTTAATGTTAGAATGCCGGCCTTAGCTGCCGGCATTTTCTTTCAAAAGAAGTCTCTCTTCTTTTGAGCAACAACTGCGAGTTATCTGTGAATTATCAAATTATTAGCCAACTAGGCGATCTACAACGAGTCTGTCTTGCTGCCCGTGATGCGGATGTGGTGATGCTGGATACCGAATTTGTCCGCACCCGCACCTTCTTTCCGCAACTGGGGTTGATCCAGATGTTTGATGGGGAAAACCTATCGCTGATTGATCCCACCGTGCTGGATGAAATGACGCCGTTTGTCGAGTTATTGCAAGACACTTCGGTATTGAAAGTGTTGCACGCCTGTGGCGAAGATTTGGAAGTGTTCCAGAATGCGTTTGGCTGCACGCCTTTCCCTATGGTGGATACTCAGATTATGGCCGCGTTTTTGGGCTACGGTTTATCCACTGGGTTTGCGGCGTTAGTGCAAGACCAACTGCAAGTTGAGCTAGACAAAAGCGAATCGCGCACCGATTGGTTAGCGCGCCCTTTAAGCGATAAGCAACTGGAATACGCCGCAGCCGATGTGTTCTATCTGCTACCGATGTACGAAAAACTGGTCGAGCGAGTGACCCAAGCCGGCTGGTGGGACGCGGCATTGCAAGAAAGTGAACTGCAAGTGGCCAAGCGGACCAAAGTCAGCAACCCAGAGCTCGCTTATTTAGACATCAAAGGGGCTTGGCAGCTTAAGCCTAAAGAACTGGCGATCCTCAAACCCTTAGCAACATGGCGTTACCATGAAGCGGTAAACCGAGATTTGGCGCTCAACTTCGTGATTAAAGAAACGGACTTACTGACCATTTCGCGTTTGGCGCTACGCAGTCCGAAGCGCATGGAAGAAGAGGGGGTTGATCCGCATGCAATCCGCCGTCACAGCAGCAAAATTATCGCTATGGTGAAGGCGGCGCTGGAAACTCCAGCCGATGCTTACCCGCCAGAAATCGTACCGATCATGGAATACCCAGGTTACAAGCAGTTGTTCAAACGTTTGAAAGATGAAGTAAAGAGCGTTTCGAACACCAGTGGCCTCGCGACCGAGTTTCTGGCCTCGAAAAAACAGCTTAACCAACTGCTGAGTTGGGTATGGAAGCGCGACCGCGACCCAGCCCGCTTGCCTGATTTAATGCAAGGGTGGCGTTTACCATTACTTGGCGAGAAGCTCAATACGCTCGTCGCGAAATAATCCCCTTCCTACTTGGCGCAGCGTTTTGGTGAAGTTTATTCGCTTCCCTACCGCGCCAAGTGGTTTTGAATATGAATAGCTAAACGATGTAGGTGTGAATTGAAGTCCTAGTCTTTTTTTCGCACTCTCTTTCGCCAGCTAAACAGCATGACGCTGAGTAATAAGCCACTGACTAAACCGGCTAAATGGGCTTCCGTCGCTACTCGTGCGCCAATCAGCTCTGCGGTGCTGGCGGATGCGCCAAACCACTGCTCCCATCCCACTTTTCCGATAACTCCAAGCACTAACAGCCAACTGCTGCGTCGTCCATTCAGCGCTTCATTCAGCGCGTAGTAAGCAAAGAGGCCATGCAAGGTGCCAGAGAGCCCAACATAAGACTGCATGTCGGAGGCGAGAATTATCACTCCCACCGCAAGACTAGTCAGTAGCAGAGGGATCAGTAACTGACGTGCTGTGGGTTTAAACACAAAGCTGATGATCCATAATGCGGCAAGGTTCATTGCCCAGTGGGCAAAGTTGGTGTGGGCGAAGTTTCCTGTTAGGATGCGCCACCATTGACCTTGTTCTATGGCGCTGAAGTGCCACAGAGTCAGCTCATGCAGTGGTGGCCACTGCAGACTTAAACTCAACAGGCTTATTGCCAATAACAGCAGGTAAAGATTCACGTCATGTCCCGTTATTGTTCCGAGTGTGGTAAAGCGCGTAAAGCGTGCTTGTGTCCGTCCATTGTCGCGCTGGAAAGTGCGGTTGAGCTTATCATTCTTCAGCACCCAACGGAACAAAAGCGCCCACTTGGTACCGCGCGCATTCTCAGCTTGTCATTGGCTAATTGTCGGCTATTGGTGGGCGAAGATTTTCGTGAGCATGACGAGTTAAACCAACTGCTGGCAGAGCCGGATGTGGACCACTATGTGCTTTACCCGAATGAACACGCGCAAGAATGCACCGAGATAAGCCTTGTGACAGCGCGCAAAAAGCGGGTGATTTTGCTCGATGGGACGTGGAAAAAAGCCTACAAGATGTGGCAAATCAACACTCAACTGCATGAGTTACCGAGTCTGCGTTTGCCGGACGAGTGTGTTGGGCATTACCGAATTCGTAAAGCGCCGGATGATACCGCGCTTTCGACTGTGGAGGCGGGTTATCATCTGCTCCAGCAGTGGCAACCTATGCGTGACTTCTCGCCACTGCTCAAGGTGTTTGATGCCATGATTCAATATCAGATCGATCAGATGCCAGAAGGCGTTTTCGAGCGAAATTACCGTCAGTAATGACTCTGCGCTGAGAAAAGCTGCTGATGCAGTCGCTGCGCGTACGCATCCGTCATCGCGGCAATGTAATCGCAGATCACGCGCATGCCTTCCTCTTGCTCTTGGGCTTTGCGCCACTTTTCACCGGTGGCTTGTGGCAGTAGTCGCTCAGGGTCAGCGCTCAATGCTTCAAACAAATCCATGATCAGTTGCTGGCCTTTGTATTCAAAGCGCTGTACCTGCGGAATTTGAATCACGTATTGGCTCACAAAGTGTTTGAGCACTTCAAGCGCATTGCCCATGTGCGGCTCGATATAAGCATTGAACGCCAACAGTTCATTATGAAATGGCGCTTCAACTGGCTTCACGCTGATACTGGTTAAAAGGGCATTCACAATGCCGCCAATCGCATCTTTGCGCACATAGTGTTTGCCAGAAAACAGCATCTCACTGAGCTCGGCAATATGTTCTTCAAACCAAGGATCGCCGCACTCGGCAAGCTGCGCCGCTGCGGCTTCTTGCCACTGCGCGCGGGTTACCATACCCAGCACAATCGCATCTTCCAAATCATGTACGCCGTAAGCGATGTCATCCGCCAGTTCCATGATCGAGCAATCGAGCGATTTAAAGCGAGTTTTACGGTGCTCTTTGGGGGAGCTTGGTTCTGCGCGCATTTGTCCCAACAATTCACGATCACTTTCACACAGCGGCTCCAGCACCCAGTCCAAGCTCGCGAGATCACAATCGTAGATGCCTTTTGCAGGCGACCAATCTTTAGCTTTCAGTTGGCGTTGGTGGGCGACCGCTGGCGGTGGTGTTGCAGCGCGCGTGGCACTCAGCAGCGCAGGGTATTTCAAAAGCCCGAGTAGCGTGCGGCGCGACAGGTTCATGCCGTGATGCTCAGTGTAAGGCTCTAAGCTGGTGACGATCCGAAAAGTCTGCGCATTGCCTTCAAAGCCACCGTGATCGCGCATCATATAATTGAGCGCAATTTCACCGCCATGCCCGTAAGGAGGGTGGCCGATATCGTGCGCAAGGCAGAGCGAATCAATCAAGCTGTCAGAGGGTAATAGCTCACGAAACTCCGGTTGTTTGAGTTTAATTTGCGCGACGATGCCGGTACCGATTTGCGCTGCTTCCAGTGAATGGGTGAGGCGAGTGCGATGAAAGTCATTCAAGCTCGTTCCGTGGACTTGGGTTTTGGCTTGCAAGCGCCGAAAAGCCGCCGAATGGAGGATACGCGCGCGATCGCGCTGAAATGGGCTGCGATGATCGTTGCGGCGAATTTTGTGCTCATCGTTGTTACGAGCTAACCACTCAGGGTTTAGGGATACTTGCATCGCGTTACTCCTTGCACAGTTTTGTTTTAACTTACAATGTCTTAAGTTATAGCGACTTAGCTGATTTCGTCCAGTGTTAATTCAAAACTCGGGGCAAAGGTTTGTAGGAAATAGTCCATCTCTTCGCTGTGCCGTTCACGTAACGTCACATCAAGGCGCTTTTTCGCTTGAGCGTATTCGTGGTTACCTGCGCTGAGCTCTTCCAAACATTTCAAATACGCGCAAATCGCATCGGCTTGCTTAACGATGGCGCTTTCATCGGGATCGGCCGTATTGGAGATAAGAAACGGGCGAAAATCGTCGCGCAGTTCTTCTGGGAGCATATCCAATAAACGCCGCTCGGCCGCCGCTTCGATTTTTTTGTACTCTTTAGCGATCTCGGGATTGAAATATTTGATGGGCGTTGGCAAATCACCGGTCAGCACTTCACTGGTATCGTGATACATGGCGAGCAGCGCAATGCGCTCAGGGTTGAGCGTTCCACCAAATTTTTTGTTTTTGATCACCGCCAGTGCATGAGCGACAAAGGCGACTTGCAGGCTGTGCTCAGAAATATTTTCACTGGAGATGGAACGCATTAATGGCCAGCGCTGAATCAGTTTCATGCGCGCGAGGTGGGCGAAAAAATGGCTCTCTTGCATAGCACACTCACTTCCTTGCTGATGGATTGGCTTTTCAGCGGCCGATGGATGACGCTGAAAAGAAGATAAAAAAACAGGCTCTCTTCAGTGTATCGAAAGAGAGCCTGTTTCGCCTACCTACAATCGCAAGTCATTTTGCGACTTGCTGCCAGTGAATTATTGGCTGTAAGTGGTAATAAAGCGTTCAAAGCGACTGATGGCGATTTCCAGATCTTCCACATGTGGCAGAGTCACAATGCGGAAGTGATCCGGTTTTGGCCAGTTAAAACCACTGCCTTGTACTAGCAGCACTTTTTCTTGCACTAGGAAATCAAGCACCATTTTCTGGTCATCTTTGATCGGATACATTTTGGTATCAATTTTCGGGAACAGGTACATCGCGCCTTTTGGCTTCACGCAAGAAATCCCCGGGATCTGGTTAATCAGCTCCCATGCGCGATCACGCTGCTCCAGTAGTCGGCCGCCCGGCAAAATCAGCTCATTGATACTTTGATAGCCGCCGAGTGCCGTTTGAATGGCGTGTTGCATTGGCACGTTGGCACACAAGCGCATCGAGGCAAGCATATCAAGCCCAGCAATGTAGCCTTGTGCTTGCTGTTTGGGGCCAGTCAGGAACATCCAGCCACCACGGAAACCACAAACACGGTAAGCTTTGGATAAGCCGTTGAAGGTGACGACTAATACATCATCCGCTAAGGTGGCGATTGAGGTATGCACCGCGCCGTCGTACAGCACTTTGTCGTAAATCTCATCGGCGAAAATCATCAGCTTGTGCTTGCGAGCAATCTCGATGATTTCCAGCAAGAAATCACGACTGTACACCGCACCCGTTGGGTTATTGGGGTTGATCAGCACAATGCCACGGGTTTTTGGGGTGATTTTGCTGCGAATATCGTCGAGATCGGGATACCAATCGGCTTCTTCATCACAGATGTAGTGCACGGCTTTGCCGCCAGAAAGTGCTACCGCGGCTGTCCACAGTGGGTAATCAGGGGCAGGTACCAGCATTTCATCGCCATTGTTGAGCAGGGCTTGCATCGCCATCACGATAAGCTCTGATGCACCGTTGCCGATGTACACATCTTCGACGTCCAGACTGCGGATACCTTTTTTCTGGTAGTACTGCACCACCGCTTTACGAGCGGAATAAATGCCTTTCGAGTCACAGTAACCTTGTGAAGTAGGTAGGTTACGGATCACATCGACTAGGATCTCGTCTGGGGCGTCGAAACCAAACGGGGCAGGGTTACCGATGTTAAGCTTCAGTATTTTATGCCCTTCTTCTTCCATGCGTTTAGCATGTTTAAGTACTGGTCCTCGAATGTCATAGCAGACATTATCGAGTTTTGACGACATCCCGATATTTTGCATTGTAATATTCCTGAAAATAATCTGTTTTCTTGATCAAACTACACTAACTTGCCATTTTTTAGAATAAAAATCTAAGACAACCTGGTTTTAAAATCAGAAGACATGTTGCCTCGATCACTTGCCGAAGTAAAAGATACCCCATAACCTTGATTTCATAAGGCTCTCTCAATAGAGTAGCCGCAGTTTACCGAATCTCTCCCCGTACGAGGTCGCTTTGTTGCATTTTTATCAGGCCGTTGCTCAATTGATGGAGCACATCCGTGGCGCGAAGGATCATGATGTTCGTTTTACTCAGCCGTTGGCCGATAAGCCACCCTTTGCGCTGATTGACTGGCTTGATGCCCAACCAATTTTCCCCAAATTTTACTGGCAATCGCGTGATACTCGTGAAGAAGTGGTCGCGCTCGGTCAGGTGTACACGTTTACCGATCCTGCTCCGGCGTATGCGATTTTAGGCGATGAGCAGCGAGTATGGGGGGGACGCTCCTTTGATGGGCATACCGCCAAAAATCCGCGTTGCATGTCTTCCTTCTTCTTTCTACCACAGATTGAACTGATTCGACGGGATGAACAGTGGTTACTCGCGGTCAATATCAACAATGAGCCGCAGCGCACGCTGACCGCACTGCAAAAACTGCTGGTGGAAGTGCCCACTTTGCATTCGATGACAGCGCACGTCACTCGTGTCGAACACACGCCAACGGCGGCTAAATGGCATGATTTGGTGGGAAAAGTGCTGGCGGGGATCACCGAACAACAGTTCAAAAAAGTGGTGTTAGCGCGTAAAACTACCCTGACGTTGGATGCATCGCTCAGTGCGGCGCAGCTGCTCAAAGCCAGCCATGCCCAAAATCACCACAGCTTTCACTTTCTTTTGGCTCTCGATTCTCGCCACAGCTTTATGGGGTCAACCCCAGAGCGGCTCTACCTACGCCATGGGCAGAATCTGGAAACCGAAGCTTTAGCGGGCACGATTGGCCGGGGAGCTAATGCGACGCAAGATATGGAACTGGCTCACTGGCTGACGCATGACAGTAAAAACCTCAATGAAAATCAGTTGGTGGTAGAGGACATTATCGAAAGCCTCGCGCCACACGCCGAGCAGATCCATACCCAGCGAGAAGCGCAACTGGTGCGATTGCGCAAAGTGCAGCATCTGAAAAAACGCATTGATGCGCAGCTTAAATCTGGGGTCAATGGCGTGCAGTTACTGGGCGCATTACAACCTACCGCGGCGGTTGCGGGGTTACCTCGTCAAGCGGCACTGGCCTTCATCGCGGAAAATGAGCCTTTTGCACGCGGCTGGTACGCAGGCTCCATGGGTTATTTTAGCCATGCGCAAGCCGAGTTTTGTGTGGCGATCCGCAGTGCTTTAGTGGTGGATAAACAAGTTCAGCTCTATGCAGGCGCTGGCATTGTGCCGGGCTCGATTGCTGAGCATGAATGGCAGGAGCTGGATAAAAAGCTCTCTACCTTATTGAGCTTGATAACCGACCGCTTACCGCTGGGAGTGGCATCATGAACCGCGATCAAGCTTTATTGAACCGCCTTTGGTCGCGAGTGTTACTCGAAGAGTTAAGCCGTTTGGGAGTGACACAAGTGTGTGTGGCTCCGGGCTCTCGTTCAACCCCGTTGACGCTTGAGGCTAATGCGAATACGGCTTTCACGTTACATACTCACTATGACGAGCGCGGCTTAGGGTTTATGGCGCTTGGTTTAGCGAAAGCTAGCCAACAGCCTGTCGCGGTGATTGTAACCTCGGGCACTGCAGTGGCGAACTTATTACCAGCCATTGCTGAATCCAAACTCACCGGTGAACGTTTAGTGGTACTCACGGCGGATCGTCCGCTTGAGCTAGTGGGGTGTGGTGCCAATCAAGCCATTGTGCAATCGGGGATTTTTTCATCTCATGTCACGGCATCGCTGGAGCTGCCTAGTCCTGCCATCCATCATCCACTTTCTTGGCTACTCACGTCGATTGATGAAGTGATGGCGCGTCAAGCCCTAATCGGTGGAAGCGTACACATCAATTGCCCATTTCCTGAGCCCTTGTATTCGGCTGGGGATGAGGCAATTTATCAACCCTATTTACAACCAATTCAGCGTTGGCGTGAGCAAGCTCGGCCGTATACCCAAGTTCACCAAGGATTAGTGCAGAGTGTGCCTGCAGCAATCGATGGCTTGCTGACTAAAGGGGTGGTGATAGTTGGCTCGCTGAGCTTGCAAGAGGCTCAAGCGGCAAAGCGTTTTGCCAAAGCGATGGGCTGGCCGCTACTGTGCGATCCGCAATCGGGCATCAGTAGCCAATGGGCACATTTTGATCTCTGGCTGCAGCATCCCAAAGCACGTGAACAGCTCAATCAAGCTCAATGTGTGGTTCAATTTGGTTCGCGGATTGTCTCCAAACGTCTGTTGCAGTGGTTAGAAGCGTGGTGCGCCGCGGGTCTTGGCGAGTATCATTACATTGCGCCGCACAGCGCACGCAATAACCCTTGGCACGCCATGCAGCAGCAGTGGGTGTGTGAGATTACCCTCTGGGTAGACGCTGTGCTCAGCAAACGCTTAGCGGGTCAACATACCCAGCAAGGTTGGGCCGATGAGTTAACCCATTATGCGCAGTCGGTTCGCCAACTGGCGCAACTGCATTTCTCCTCTTCTTCCCTGAGTGAAGTCGCACTGGCGTTAGATTTGACTGAGCGCGCTACGCAAGCGGATCTGTTTTTGGGCAACAGCCTGATTGTGCGTTTGGTGGATATGTTCAGCGCGCTTGATGGGCGTGAAGTGTTCTCCAATCGGGGCGCATCTGGCATTGATGGCTTAGTCGCCACAGCGTCAGGGGTGCAACGTGCGCGGCAAAAGCCATTACTGATGCTGCTGGGAGATACCTCACTACTGTACGATCTCAACTCGCTCGTGTTGATGCGCAATCCTGCGCAGCCGACCGTGATAGTAGTGACCAATAACGACGGCGGAGCGATTTTCGATCTCCTGCCTGTGCCGAGTGAGCAGCGCGAAGCACTCTATCAAATGCCGCATGGAATGGACTTTGCCCATGCCGCCTCACAATTTGGTTTAGCGTATTGCGCGGCGCAAACCTTAGAGCACTACCAAACCTTGGTGGAAGAGCATTTTGCACACGGTGCAGGTACTTTGCTTATCGAGGTGACAACCCCGCCGCAGCAAGCTTCCATGCACATCAAACAAATGACATCGCAACTCCATGCTCTCTAACCAACTGCACTTTGCCAAGCCTACTGCGCGAACACCCTTGGTGGTGTTGGTGCACGGTTTGCTTGGCAGTGGTGCGGATTGGCAACGGGTTCTCTCTCATTTAGCGCGCACTCAGTGCGCAGTATTGACGCTGGATCTTCCCGGCCACGGTGCAAATCCAGAACGGCATTGTGATAATTTTGCCGAAGCGGTCGAAATGATCGAGCAAACCGTACAAGCCCATGTTACTCCTGAGGTGCCAGTCATTTTGGTTGGCTATTCGCTCGGCGGGCGATTAATCATGAATGGGTTAGCGCAGGGGGCTTTTTCGCGTCTTAATCTGCGAGGGACGATCATCGAAGGTGGTCACTTCGGGCTGCAAGAGAATGAGGAAAAAGCAGCGCGTTGGCAACATGATCAGCAGTGGGCGCAGCGCTTTAGTCAGCAACCGATTGAGCATGTGTTGAGCGATTGGTATCAACAAGCGGTATTTAGTTCACTAAATCATGAGCAAAGACAAACTTTGATTGCGCAACGTAGTGCTAATCTTGGTTCATCAGTAGCACATATGTTACTGGCAACAAGTCTGGCTAAGCAGCCCTATTTATTGCCAGCGCTGCAGGCTCTTAAGCTCCCCATCCATTACGTGTGTGGTGAGCAAGACAGTAAATTTCAGCAACTCGCTGAGAGTAGCGGGTTAAGTTACAGTCAGGTTGCGCAGGCGGGACACAATGTCCACCACGAACAGCCGCAAGCGTTTGCCAAGATTGTACAAGCGATGATCCACTCAATAATCGATTGAGTGATAACTACAATGGGAACCACCATGGCTAAAACTACAGGCATTTCTGAGCAAGAACTCTACGCACCAGTGATTTGGCAAGACTGCACCGGTGACTATCAAGATATCCACTACCACAAATCCGACGATGGGATTGCCAAAATCACCATCGCCAGACCACAAGTACGCAATGCGTTTCGTCCATTGACCGTCAAAGAGATGATCCATGCACTGGCGGATGCGCGTTATGACGACAAAGTGGGTGTGATTATCCTGACCGGTTTAGGTGAAGATGCCTTCTGCTCCGGTGGCGATCAGAAAATTCGTGGTGACTACGGCGGTTACCGCGATGATTCCGGCACTCACCACCTCAACGTGCTCGATTTCCAACGTCAGATCCGGACTTGTCCAAAGCCGGTGATTGCGGCTGTGGCTGGCTGGGCGGTAGGCGGCGGTCATGTGCTGCATATGATGTGTGACCTGACCATCGCAGCAGAAAATGCACAATTTGGTCAAACGGGCCCGAAAGTCGGCTCATTCGATGGCGGCTGGGGTGCTTCTTACATGGCGCGTATTGTCGGCCAGAAGAAAGCGCGTGAAATCTGGTTCCTGTGCCGTTTCTACAATGCCCAAGAAGCCTTAGATATGGGGCTGGTGAACACGGTTGTGCCAGTGGAAGAGCTGGAAAGAGAAACCGTGCGCTGGTGTCGTGAAGTGCTGCAACACAGCCCGATGGCGATTCGCTGCCTAAAAGCCGCACTCAATGCGGACTGTGACGGCCAAGCGGGTCTGCAAGAGCTGGCTGGCAACGCGACCATGCTGTTCTACATGACTGAAGAAGGGCAAGAAGGCCGTAACGCGTTTAATGAAAAACGCCGTCCGGACTTCAACAAGTTCCCACGTAACCCATAATGCTTTTCAGAGCGGCGTCCTGCCGCTCTTTCTCTTTGAACATAAACGTCGGTTTATGTGAATGGATTGGATATAGGAAGAGATCCACATGCGTCATGCAACCCTCTATCGCTACCAACTGCCGATGGATAGCGGTGTCATCCTTCGCAATGAGAAACTGACTCAGCGTGAAGGCTTTATTGTCGAACTGACCGAAAACGGCCGTACTGCACGCGGCGAGATTGCACCGCTGCCTGGCTTTAGCCGTGAAACGCTGGAAGACGTCGGCTTACAAGCGCAAGCGCTGCTTGAGCAGTGGGTTAAAGGTCACGCTATTGAGTGGGATGCACAGCATCCTTCGGTCGCTTTTGGTCTTTCGATGGCGCACTACGAGCTAGAACAAGCGCTGCCCGCACAAGGCAACTACTATGTTGCGCCGCTGTGTACGGGCGATCCTGATGAGCTGCTGCCGGTGTTGAACAACTTACCGGGGCAGAAAGTCGCTAAAGTCAAAGTGGGGTTGTATGAGCCGATTCGGGATGGCATGCTGGTCAACCTGTTTTTGGAATCCATGCCGGATTTGACCCTGCGTTTGGATGCCAACCGCGCGTGGACTCCAGCCAAAGCGCTCAAGTTCGCTCAATACGTTGCGCCGTCTTTGCGTAGCCGAATTGCGTTTTTGGAAGAGCCGTGCCAGTCGCCAAGCGAAAGCATCGCATTTTCGATTGATACCGGGATTGCGATTGCGTGGGACGAAACCTTACAAGAAGCGGTTCGCGATGCGGATTTTGCTTTAGAGAATCTGTTAGGTGTCAAAACCATTGTCATCAAACCGACCTTGATTGGCTCGGTGTATCGTGTGGAGGCTTTGATTGAGAAAGCCAAAGCACTTGGGCTACAAGCGGTGATCAGCTCTAGCTTAGAGTCGAGCTTGGGCTTGAACCAGTTAGCGCGTTTGGCGCATAAACTGCTGCCTAATGAAGTACCGGGACTGGATACGATGGGATTATTCCGAGCTCAGCTCGAAACACCGTGGCCAAATAGCTTACTGCCTGTGGTTACTTTGCAAGAGCAGCAAATCGTATGGCGCTCGGAATCTGCTCTGTGAGCCTTTGGCAGCCTTGGCTTGAGCGTGACCCCAAGCAGGTTGCGCTGAGTCATGCTGGGCAAACCCTGACTTGGCAAGCATTAGATAGCCAAGTGGCGCACTACGCTAAAGCGCTGCGTGAGCAAGGGGTTCGGTCGGGGGAAGTGGTGACGCTGGTGGGAAAAAATCACCTGCCCACTGTGCTGTGGTTTTTGGCTTGCACTCAAGTGGGCGCGCGGTGCGCCTTTGTCGCACCACAACCTTTGGCGCGTTTGCAGGAAAAGCTCGCCACACTCTATGCCGAGCAAAGCCCGAAGCACCTTTGGCTAGCGCCATCTTGCGCATTGAGTGAAGAAGAGATTGAGGCGCTTAATGCCCATCGTCTGAGTTTGCCCGATGAGCGGGATGACTCCGTTGGTGGTGAGAAAGTCTCTAGCCAGTTTTCTTGTGAACAACTGGCGACATTAATTTTCACTTCAGGTTCGACGGGGACACCTAAAGCGGTGGCACACACTCATCAGCAACATTTGGTTTCGGCGCGCGGTTTACTGAACAAGTTTGTTTTTACCGAATCAGACAGTTGGTTGCTGAGTTTGCCGCTGTATCATATCTCTGGTGTGGCTATTCTCTATCGCTGGCTTGCTGTCGGAGCCACACTCAAGATCGGCACTGGCGATCTGCAAAACGATATTGCTGGCGTCACTCATGCTTCATTGGTGCCTACTCAGCTTAAACGTCTGTTGGACGGTCGCTCTCGATTGACACTCAAACGTGTTTTGCTCGGCGGCAGCCATATCCCTGTTGAACTCGCTCAAATGGCGGCAACGCGCGGTATTGATACTTGGCTGGGCTATGGCATGACCGAAGCCGCCTCCACCGTGACGGCAAAGCGGGTCGATGGACTTGCAGGTAATGGTGAGCTTTTGGATCATCGTGAGCTGCGCCTTGTTGATGGGCGGATTTTCATTGCTGGGAAGACGTTGGCACAAGGCTATTATCGGCAAGGGCAGCTAGTGCCGCTCACTAATGAGCAGGGTTGGTTTGACAGCAAAGATCTCGGTCGCTGGCAGGGCAATAATCTGTTGATTGATGGCCGAGCGGATAATCTTTTTATCTCTGGCGGTGAAAATGTTCACTGTGAAGAAATAGAAGCGGTGTTAAACCAGCACCCTTATGTGCAAGTGGCGATCGTAATACCCGTTCAAGATAGTGAGTTTGGTGCGCGACCCGTCGCCGTGATTCGTAGTGAGGCCGAGTGGTGTCAAGCCATCGGTGATACTTGGTGCCAAGGTAAACTCGAAAAATTCAAATGGCCTATCATGTACTTTTTACTCCCCGATGCTTTGCTGGATGGGGGAATTAAAGTCTCTCGCTCGGCGGTGAAAGCGTGGTTGGCCGCCAACCAAACGCAGTTCACTCCGCTATAAGATTCAGTTACTTATCCGCTGCTGGTTGAGTTTATGGTCGCGGGCGAGTCGTCAATCGTAAGTACGCCAATCCGATCACAAGGCCAATCAGCGTCGCGCTCATTCCAAACAAGGTGGCACCAGAAAGCGTGATCACAAAAGTGAGTAGCGCAGGCTCGCGGTACTCATCGATTTTAAACGCGCTCTGCAAACACATCATCAATGTACCGAGCAGCGCTAAACCAGCGAGCATGGCTGAAATAGGTTTGGGTAGCGCGAGGAAGAGATTGACGACAAGGGCCGCAAAAATCCCTGCCAATAAATAAAATCCTCCAGCCCAAAGTACCGCACGGTAGCGTTGTGTTTTGTCTTGATCGACATCCTCACTCATACAGATGGCGGCAGAAATGGCGGCTAAGTTGACGCTAAAGCCGCCAAAAGGCGCGCTCATCAGGGTCGCCAATCCCGTGCCCACCAAAATCGGTTTGATTGGTGCGTCATACTGATAGCTTTTGAGCATCGCAATCCCCGGTAAATTTTGTGAAAGCATAGTGATGAGGTAGAGCGGCAGGGCAAGGTTAAGCATGGCGAGCCAATCAAACGCCGGCATTACCCAGATTGGCGTGGCGATCCGCAGCGCCAGATCCGCATGCTGAAAGCTTCCCAAGGCGAGAGAACTGCCAAGACTGACCAGCAAGAGCACCAACATGGTGTATCGAGGAACAAAGTGCTTAGCCAGTAAGTAGCTAGTAAATAAAAGCGCAAAGAGTGCGGGAGTATCGGTCAGTGGGGTGAAGGCTTTGGCACAAAAGGGCAGCAAAATAGCACCAAGCATAGCCGTACCTAGAGGAACTGGGATTTTACTCAGTGCTCGTGTCAAAGGCGCGAGCATGCCCGTCAAAGTAAACAGTGTGCCAGAGAACATAAACGCGCCAATCACCACGGGTAATGAATATTGTCCCGCCGATGCCGCCAGCATGACTGCCGCAGGTGTTGACCACGCCGTGACAATTGGCGTTTTGTAAAACCAAGAGTAGAGGATTGACGTTAGCCCCATCACCACGCCTAGAGTCAGCAACCAACTTTCGATTTGAGCTGGATTGGCACCTGAGGCTGTGGCGGCTTGGATCACGATCACCACCGAACTGGTGTATCCCACCAAAACCGTGGTAAATCCCGCAGAGAGGTGACTAAGATTGAAGAATCCTTTCATTAAGTGTTCCCTTTGCTCATCGCTACCGAACTAGATTAACGCCAATCGCCACGCAATTGTGCCACTTTTTCGTGCATCACCGTCGCATTGGCTTGCTCCGGGGCAACTGGCATTCCCGCTTCAATCTCTAACTGTGAGCGAAAACGGCGTGGCACACCTTGGCAAGCTCGACCTTTGTAACGGCTGAAATAACTGCCCCATAACCCTTTGAGTGCCAGAGGAACCACTGGAACAGGGCTGCGGTGTAGGATTAAATCTAAGCCACGCATAAATGGATTCATTTCACCATCGGCGGTAAGTCGACCTTCTGGGAAAATGCACACCAAATTCCCTTCGTTGAGTGAGTGTTCAATATCCGCAAATGCGCGGCGAAGAGAGGCTCGGTTGTTGGCAGAAATCGGGATCACCCCAGCGCGTTTCAAGAAACGTTTCAGCAGTGGCAGGTTGGCGTACTCTTCTTCCATCACAAAGTGAATTAAGCGCGGACAAACCGCACTGAGCAATAGGGCATCCATATAACTGACATGGTTACACACCAGCAGTGCGCCACCTTGTTCTGGAATATGGTGCAGGTTTTTATGGCGCACTCGGTATAGGGTATGAGTGAGGATCCACACCAGAAAGCGAACGGCAAAAATCGGCACTTGTAGGAAAATATACAAAGCTACCAAGACGTTAAGCACGGCCAGTAGTGCAAATAACTGCGGAATACTCATCTCCAATACACTGAGGCACACAATGCCAAGTGCGGCACTGCCGACCATAAACAGCGAATTGTAGATATTGAGAGCCGCGATCACTTGCGCACGTTCAGTGACTTTAGCGCGTTGCTGCAACATGGCGTAAAGCGGAACGATGAATACGCCACCAAACACGCCAATCAATAATAAATAAGCAAACAGTGGCCATAGCGCGGAGTAAGTAACAAAATCCGCAAAAGTGCTGAAAACGGGGAGATCGGTGGGAATGCTGGTCGCCATCAGATACCCGAAGAGGCTGATCCCCACACTGCCCAAGGGCACAATGCCGACCTCAATCCGGTGTCCGGAAAGCTTGTCACACGCCAGTGAGCCGACGGCAATGCCGACGGAAAACAGCGCCAGTAAGAAAGAGACCGCGGCTTCATTACCGTTGAGGTGCAGTTTAGTGAAGTTAGGAAACTGAGTAAGGTACACCGCGCCGAGAAACCAGAACCAACTGATCGCCATAATGGACTGGAAAATGGCGCGATCACGTTTGGCGATGCGTAGCGTCTGCTTGGTTTGCGTAATTGGCTGCCAACGAAATTCGAGATGCGGAGCACTCGCAGGCGCGAGCGGGATTGCGCGGCTAGAGAGATAACCAAGCACGGCGAAAATCACTACCGCAGCCGCGGCGAAGTAGTGCGCGTTATCAGCGGAAGCAATCAGTCCAGCCCCTAAGGTGCCTAATAAGATCGCCAGAAAAGTACCGGTTTCTACTAAGGCATTACCGGGAACGAGCTCTTCCGATTTCAGTTGTTGTGGTAGCAATGCGTATTTCACTGGACCAAAAAAGGCCGATTGTGTACCCATCAAAAACAATAAAAACAGTGAGATTCCGTAGCTTTGAGTGATAAAACCTATCGCACCACACAGCATGATGGCGATTTCAAGCAATTTAACCCAACGAATATACCGAGACTTTTCTAGCTTATCCGCTAAGACTCCCGCGGTCGCAGAGAAGAGGAAAAAAGGCAGAATAAACAGCCCAGCAGCGAGATTGATGAATAAGTTGCTTGAGATAGGTAACGCTTGAGGACCTGCAAACGCAACAAAGAGTAACAAGACATTTTTAAAAATGTTGTCGTTAAAGGCACCAAGAAACTGAGTGATGAAATAGGGTAAAAAGCGGCGCTCAGTTAAGAGAGCCGTAGTCGGGTTTGCCATCTTGTTCATCCATTACCAGTTAGCCAGATAGTGATTCAGCAGATTATTAATCAAAGCATTACCATCAATCGGTTCATTGGCAAAAAATTTATCATCGACACTCAAGATAGTGATGCCATGCACGCCAGACCACAATACGCGGCTCGCCTGCAACACTTCTTGCTCTGAACGCAAAGGCGCAATTACTTTCAGCAGATCTTCTAACATGCTGGTCATGTTATTAATGCGTTGAGCTTGCCACTCGGGCAGCTTCTCCCCATTCATGTTGTGCTCAAAAATTAACTGCCAGCGATAGGGATTTTTTTTCGCAAAATCATGGTAGCAATAAGCCAGTTGATAGAGTGCATCTTTCGGATAAGCGGTGGATTTTACCGCTTGTTGGGCTTCTTGCGCCAATTCGTCAAGGGTTTGCGCCACTACATGCAATAGCAACAAATTGTAATTGCCAAACACGTTGACTAAGGTGCTGGGCACGTAGCCAATCATAGTGGCGACTTTACGCAAGCTCAGTTCATGATAGGAGTGAGTATCGAGGAACTGTTTGACTCTATCTAAGGTGAGAGCCACCAGCTCTTCTCGGGTATGATCGTTTCGTCTAGCCATGATCTGGATTCAATAATGAACAACGTTCGATAGTCTAAACATCCCCTATAGGAGCGTCAACGAATCGATTTGCAATATTCTGATACATGTCGATAAATGCAAAACGTTTCCATTGCGAGATGAACTGGCTATAGTGACTTTGAGAAGATAGATCGGCTGCAAAGCCCCATAACATCGAACCCTAAGGAAGTGTATGAAACGTTTGTTTTCGCTTATCGCGTTAATCATGGTTTCGGTTGCGGTAACTCCGATTGCTGAGGCCAAAAAATTCGGAGGTGGTAAGTCGTTTGGTAATAACAGTTACAAAACGGCTCCGGCACCTAAACAGCAACAACAAAAAAATGACACAGTGAAAAATGATGCGGCGAATCCAGCCAGCTCGGCGAAGAAAGGCTTAATGGGCGGTTTGCTCGGCGGTCTACTGGCAGGTGGTCTGCTTGCTGCCTTCTTTGGCGGTGCATTTGAAGGTATCCAATTTATGGATATCCTGATCATGGGTCTGATTGCGTTTGTGATCTTCAAGCTGATGCGTGCTTTTCTGGCATCGAAGCAAGGCAGCATAAACCAGTCTCAGCAGCAACCGGCCTACAGCGGCATGAACCGCACGCCGTTTGAGCAACCTAACGTACACAACTTTGAACAGCCACAATCTATGGGTGGTGGTTTTGGTAGTGCCGCTCAGAGCGATGTACCCCACAATTACCCAGCCGGTTTTGACCGCGTGGCGTTTGTGAATGGTGCACGTGAACACTATCGCATCTTGCAAGGGGCGTGGAACCATAACCAACTCGAAACGATTCGTGAGTATGTCTCTCCAAGCCTGTTTGAAGATCTTAAAGCCGAGCGTGCGAATTACGAAGGCGATCAACATACGGACGTCATGTACGTGGATGCAGAGATTGTTCGTGCAGATTACGATGCAAACCGCGCTCAGCTCAGCTTGCAGTTCAGCGGTCGTTATCGTGACGCTGTCGAAGGTATTGAAGAAAACATCGAGGACGTATGGCACTTAGAACGTGACCTGACAGTCCCCAATGCTCCTTGGTTGATTGTTGGTATCCAAGGTTAAAAAACAGACCAACGCCCAATTTAGTCATGATATTCAACACCCAGCGAAAGCTGGGTGTTTTTTTATCACGAAAATCCGAAGCCTGCTTCAACTGCAATCTGCCTATGTTTGGGTATATACTGGTCGCCTTCAATATGGCACAAAAGGAAAGTGACGTGGCGCAATTCAAACATCAACAACTCAGCCAAGCCGAGCAAGATAAACTCGATGCCGCAGTGTTTCGTCAACTGCTACAACATCTTGATCAACATAAAGAAGTTCAGAATATCGACCTGATGATTTTGGCGGATTTTTGCCGCAACTGCTTGTGTAAATGGTACGCTGCTGAAGCGGAAAAACAGGGGTTGGATTTGAATATTGATGATGCGCGTGAGCGCGTTTACGGTATGACTTACGATGAGTGGAAGGCAAACCACCAGCCGCCTGCGACGCCAGAGCAACTCGCCGCCTTTGAAGCGAAAACGAAAAGCAAAGCTTAAATGTAGGCAATAAAAAACGCGCCCAATGGATGGCGCGTTTTTCGTAAACCGTATTTTTGTAAAGCGTATAAGCGACTCGGTTTATTGCTTGCTTAGCACGTAAAACTCAGCCAGCTCACCTTCGATAACCTTACCTTCCATATCCAGATGGGACAGCGTGTTTTCACCCACCATGAATTGTCTGCCAGTTTGGTCGCCTGTTTGCAGTGTTACGATATTACCAGCTTCATTCCAAACGAAAGTACCTTGAGAGGCAAAAGGTTCACCTTCTTTATCGAGGTATTTTTCTGTTAGCGCGTAGGTGCCATCCGCGTTCAGCGTCAGCTCTGTTTCAATGCCACCGCAATCAGCACAAGGCAGAGTGCCTTGATAGATGCCAGCCCAATCTAGGCTGTTTTGAGCATTGTGCGCTGCATCAACGCTTGCTGTTGATGGTTGAGCCGCAGATTGCTCAGCAGGTGCTGCCGCAACATCAACGACTTTTTCTACTTCCACTTTTGCGTCTTGTTGGTTGTCGCAACCGACAAGAATGAGAGTCAGCGCGCTCAGGGCAAAAATACTTTTTTTCATCATAGATCCTTGGTTAAGAAAGGTTGACCATCACAAACACGACTAATATGAACTCATGCCGTTAAGTCCTAGTCAAACGCGCGTCATTTTAGCGACAAGTTGTGTGTGATCTAGCTCAATAAAAGCGATATTTCCCAACAGATAATAAATAGTCATTTGCTTGTGGAGAAGGATACCCCTTTCCTACTTGCCGCCTACAGACGACAACGCCAAATCGTTTGGAGAGAGCCTGTTGAGCAGAGACCAGAGGGAGATAATAAAAGACCCTCATTGATGAGGGTCTTGAAGCGGTTATTTTTCGTCATCCGGCAGTTTGACGTTGAGCTCAAGCACCGAGATATCATCGCCTTTATGCTCAAAAGAGAGTTCGACCATGGATGGGTCAATCGCGACGTATTTGGCAATCACTTTCAGAATGTCTTCTTTGAGTTGTGGCAAATAGCTGGGTGCAGGATCGTTTTGGCTACGACGCTCAGCCACAATGATCTGCAGACGCTCTTTGGCAACGCTCGCGGAAGTCTTCTTCTGTGGGCGGAAAAATTCCAGCAATGACATAGCGTTAACCTCCGAATAAGCGTTTGAAAATACCTTTCTTCGCTTCAGTCAGGAAACGAAACTCAACTTGTTCACCAAGTAGACGTGCCACCGTATCTTGATAAGCTTGGCCTGCATCGGATTGATCGTCAAAAATTACTGGAACCCCTTTGTTCGAGGCGTTCAATACGGCTTGGCTTTCTGGAATCACACCGAGCAGCGGCACATGTAGGATTTCTTCGACGTCTTGCACACTGAGCATTTCACCTTGAGTGACGCGTGCAGGGTTGTAGCGAGTGAGCAGCAGATGCTGTTTGATCGGCGCTTGGCCTTGTTCTGCCCGCATCGATTTAGAATCGAGAATGCCTAGAATACGGTCAGAGTCGCGCACTGACGATACTTCAGGGTTGGTGGTGACAATCGCTTCGTCGGCGTAGTACAACGCCATCAGCGCGCCTTGCTCAATCCCTGCTGGTGAGTCACAAATGATGAAGTCAAAACCCATCTCTTTGAGATCATTGAGCACGCGCTGTACACCATCTTTGGTTAGCGCATCTTTATCACGAGTTTGAGAGGCAGGCAGGATGAACAGGTTTTCGTTGCGTTTGTCTTTAATCAAGGCTTGGTTGAGCGTTGCTTCACCGTTGATGACATTGACAAAATCGTACACCACGCGGCGCTCACAGCCCATGATTAAATCGAGATTACGCAGACCGATATCAAAATCGATCACAGCGGTTTTTTTGCCTCGCAGCGCGAGACCTGAAGCAATTGCAGCACTGGAGGTGGTTTTGCCAACCCCGCCTTTTCCTGACGTGACGACAATAATGCGCGACATGTTATTTTTTCCTTTCAATCTTAAATCGTGAGCGTTTCGAGATAGAGCGATTCGTCAGTCATACTGAGCATCACCCTCTGTTGCCAGAACTGACTTTCAATTTGATCACTTAACCAATAGCGGCCAGCGATGGAAATCAATTCCGCTTGCAAATCATGACAAATAATTCGTGCTTCTCGTTGACCACTCGCTCCTGCAATCGCACGGCCACGTAACGTGCCATAAATATGGATTGAACCATCGGCGATCACTTCAGCCCCCGCACTGACGTGACTTAAGATCACCAGATCGCCGTCTTTGGCATAAATCTGTTGACCCGAACGTACTGGGGTACGAATCACTTTGGTCGGAGCCATTTGCGCTGGGGCTTGGGCTGGGGAGTTTGTGGCGGTCATTACTGCAAAACCGGCTTCGACGGCAAGGTTTTGGCTACGTTTGTCTTTACATCCTGTGACACCGACGGGGATTAAACCCGCTTGGCTGATCCCTTGTTTTAACGCAGGATAATCAAGATCACCCTCGACTTTCGCCACATTCAGCACCACGGGGGCATTGGCAAAAAAGGCCGGTGCTTGCGCGATCTTTTCTTGAAGAAATTGAACAGTATGCGCAATTTGGTTGTCAGAAAGGTGTAATACCGACAAAGTAAAACTACTACCTTTCAGGTCAGGGTTTTTCGACATGGTAACGTTGACCTCAATAAACTCTAAGCCTTACGGAGAGAGCATTGGCTGAGAACAGGGCTGTCATGTTATATTCAGCGCCAAAGCACAGCAAGTTCTCTTGCGGTGAAATAAGTGATTTGGCATCAATTTTGATCAAAGTTAACTGAATTAAGACAAAATGCCCTAAGTGGTCAATAATCGAAATAAAAGGCTTGTCATGCTTTGCTCTATTTACAAAAGTCCTAAAAAAGAAGGCACTTATCTCTATATTCCGAAACGGGACGATTTTTCACAGGTCCCTGACACCTTAAAACAGATGTTTGGTAAACCTATTTTTGTCATGCTGGTCAATCTTGAGCAGCGTCAGTTGGCGCAAGTGAATGTGGAGAAGGTGAAACAATCCATGCAGGAACAAGGTTTCTTTTTGCAGTTACCGCCGCCACCAGAAAATTTGCTGGAACAACATAAGGAGCGCAAAGCGCGCCAAACTCCCTGATGAAGATGGCTCAAGGAGGGCATCTTGAAAAAATTATTATCGATAGTACTGGGCTTAGCGTTATCGGCACCCGTACTCGCCAATGAAGTCAGTTTTGAACAATATGTCGAAAGGCTAAAGCAGCAAGCGCGTGAAGAAGGTATTTCCGAACGCATCCTCAACGAAGCGTTTCGTGATGTGGAATACAAGCCTCGTTCCGTCGTCGCGGATAAAAATCAGCCAGAGAAAAAGTTGACGCTGGATGAATACATTCCGCGCGCTGTACCGGAGTGGAAAGTAAAGCAAGCGCAATCTCTGTATGAAAAACACTACACTGAGCTGCAACGTATTGGTAAGCAGTATGGTGTACAACCGAGATTTATTGTTGCCTTGTGGGGGGTTGAAAGTAATTTTGGTGCGTTCACGGGTAACTTTCGGGTGATTGATGCGTTATCGACGCTGGCCTATGAAGGCCGCCGCGAAGAGTTTTTCCGCAAAGAAACCATGGCCGCCTTGCAGATCCTCGAACAAGGTCACATTGCCCCTGAAGCCATGAAAGGCTCTTGGGCGGGCGCGATGGGACAGTGTCAATTTATGCCAAGCTCGTTTTTGAATTTTGCCGCTGATGGCAACGGCGATGGCAAAAAAGACATTTGGGGAACACGTTCAGACGTATTTGCTTCTACGGCGAATTATCTCAGCCAATCAGGCTGGGATGATAAGTACACTTGGGGACGCCAAGTGAAAATCCCCAAAGGGTTTGACCATGCTCTAGAAGGACGTCAGCCTGAAAAAGGCAAAACGTTACAAGAGTGGAGTAAGCTTGGGGTCACTCGTTATGATGGTAAACCGCTGCCAGCGCTTTCTGATGATATTAAAGCGTGGCTCATCATGCCTGATGATGAAGCCGGGCGCATTTATCTTGTGTATAACAACTACAATGTATTGATGAAGTGGAACCGCTCTCATTACTTTGCGTTGGCGGTCAGCCATCTGGCGGATCGGATTGCGTTCTAACCTGTTGGATTGGCGCAACGGATTGACATAACGGATTGGCAATTAGCGAACAGAGGGCTCTCATTGAGCCCTCTGTTTTTTCTGTTTGTGAGCAACGGTTTTTTGATAGGCATTTCGGTAATCGGGATGTGTTGATGGAGAAGGCTGTGATGGGGAGAGTTTGCTGATGGGGATGCGATTTGTTTGCTGAACGCGCGAGCCAAATGGCTTTATTTGCGGTGTTAATTCAACATCAAAGTTTCACCGCCGCCGCGCATGCGCTAGGCGTGTCGGTTTCTCATGTCAGTAAACAGCTCGCCGCGTTGGAAGCCTCGCTGGGGGTAAAGTTAGTGCAGCGCACCACGCGCAGTTTCACTCTGACCGATGCGGGAAATCTCTTCTACTCTCAGTGCCGTGAACTTTTAACGATTGTGACCAATGCACAAAGTGAAATGGAAGATCAGCGTAATGAAGTGGCAGGGCTGATTAGGCTTGGTTTATCGCAATCTTTTGGCACCTTGCATGTGTTGCCTGCTCTGGAGCAGCTTCGCCAACAATATCCTGAGTTGAACGTCGAAGTGCATCTGTTTGATCATAAAGTCGATATGCTCAAGGAAGGGTTGGATTTGTGGATCACCAGTAACGAGCAGCTACCAGAGGGTTATGTGGCGCAGCGCATTGCCGATTGCCGTTTTGTGGTGGCCGCATCGCCAGACTACCTGCTGCGTTATGGATCACCCACAGAACCTATGGCCTTAATGGAGCATAACTGCTTGATTTATCGAAGCTGGGAGCGCGATTACACCCGTTGGTCATTCAGCCGAGATGGACACAATCAAACCATTAAAGTGGCTGGTAACTACTCGGTCGATCTGGCGGAGGCGGTACGCGATGCTGCCGTGGCAGGATGGGGAATCGCTTATTTAGCGACCTATTTGCTGCGAGATGAATTTCGCACAGGGCAGCTTATTCAGCTGCTGCCGGAGTGGTCCGCCAATCAACAGATGCCGTTTTATGCGGTGTATCCCAGTCGTCAACATATGCCGAAAAAAACATCGGCGGTGATTGAATTCATCAAACAGCGGCTCGGTACGCCTTGTTACTGGGATACTCGTTTACAACCTTATGTTCGTTTTGCAGCAGAATAGCTCCTGCCGACTTAACGCCGTAGCGGTGTGGATCATGTTTGCTCTCTCTAATAACGCCGCCTTTCGATACTCGGTGAGATAGGCTCACTGGCTTGCTAGTGCAACACGAGATCGCTGGGGTATATTCCATGAGGATTGTTGCTGTTTTTAAAAAGATATTTTCCCAATGGAAAAGATAACTTAAAAGCAAACGTTTAGGCTTAATAAAATCAGCACGTTATGAAAAGACGCATTTTGATTACCGGTTTGGTAATGAGTGATTAACAAACTCACCTTGCGCATACGATTTCCTTCACTAAAATCGCCGCCTTTCCTGTTCTACTCACAATTTGGGCGGCGTTATGTCATCACTCCTCGGTATGGGCGCAATTTTGCTGGTTGCGTGGCTATTTTCTACCAATAGAAAAAATATCAACTTGCGTACAGTTTCTTTAGCGTTACTGCTACAAATCTTCTTCGCCTTACTGGTGCTGTATGTACCTGCCGGTAAAGAGGCTCTCAATCGTGTGACGGGCGCGGTGTCACAACTGATCAACTATGGGCAAGATGGTATCGGTTTTGTGTTTGGTGGCCTCGCCAATGGCAGCGTAGGTTTTGTGTTTGCGATTAATGTCCTTGGCATCATCATTTTCTTCTCTGCACTGATTTCTGGTCTTTACCATTTAGGCATCATGCCGAAAGTGATTAACCTCATCGGTGGTGGTTTACAGAAATTGCTTGGCACAGGCCGTGCAGAATCCCTTTCTGCCACTGCAAACATTTTCGTGGGTATGATTGAAGCACCGCTCGTGGTGAAACCCTATCTTCATAAAATGACCGACTCGCAATTCTTTGCAGTAATGACGGGCGGCTTAGCGTCGGTTGCTGGCGGTACTTTGGTTGGTTATGCCTCTTTAGGTGTGGAATTGAACTATCTGATCGCGGCGGCTTTCATGTCTGCCCCTGCGGGTCTCTTGATGGCAAAAATCATGTTGCCAGAAACCGAACACGTCGATGCCGCGATTGCGCAAGATGAGTTGGATCTGCCGAAATCCACTAACGTCGTCGAAGCGATTGCCGATGGCGCGATGTCGGGTGTGAAAATTGCTGTTGCGGTAGGGGCGACTTTGCTCGCTTTCGTGAGTGTGATAGCGCTGTTAAACGGCTTGCTCGGTTGGTTTGGTGGCTGGTTTGGCATCGAGCTAAGCTTTGAACTGATCATGGGGTATGTTTTCGCTCCGGTAGCTTGGCTGATTGGTATTCCATGGCATGAAGCGATCACGGCAGGCTCGTTGATTGGTAACAAAGTGGTGGTGAACGAGTTTGTCGCTTTCATTCAACTGATTGAAGTGAAAGAGCAATTGAGTGCGCATTCACAAGCGATCGTGACTTTCGCGCTGTGCGGTTTTGCCAATATTTCTACCATGGCGATTTTGATTGGTGGTTTGGGTAGCCTTGTACCTGAACGTCGCTCTTTTATCTCCCAATACGGCTTCCGTGCGATTGGCGCAGGCGTATTGGCTAACCTAATGAGTGCATCGATCGCTGGGGTGATTTTATCACTGTGATCACAGGTTGATGGATGGAGGCCAGCGAGTATGCTGGCCTTTTTTATTGAGTTTTAGATCACATAAGCACGCTTGTCGTAGCACGTATATGATGCGGATCAATATCTCATACCCCAAAAGGGGTAGGATGATCGCATATTTATAAATGTAAAAGGATGTGTAAGCTTATGTCGATCAAAAAAAGGTATGTTGCACTGCTTGTTGCCATTGGGGTGGCAATTGGCTGGGTCACTTTAGGTGGCAGTGCTGCAGTGATGCATTACACCTCAAGCACCGAGTTTTGTCTCTCCTGCCATTCTATGGAGATCCCTTTTAAGGAGTATCAAGGCTCTGTTCACTTTTCCAATGCGAAAGGCATTCGCGCCGAATGTGCCGATTGCCATATTCCGAGCGATCCCATCGGTTATCTCGTCACTAAGGTACGAGCGACCAAAGACATCTACCACGAATTTGTAACAGGTAAAATTGATACGCCTGAGAAGTATGAGGCGCACCGCCAAGAGTTAGCGGAGATGGTATGGCAGCAGATGCGCGGTAACGATTCGGCAACGTGTCGCTCTTGCCATGATTTTGATGCCATGGAGCCGTTTGAGCAGTCACACGAAGCGGTGAAAATGCATGAGTATGCCAAAGCCAATAACCAAACCTGTATTGATTGCCACAAAGGTGTCGCGCACTTCGCGCCTGAAGCGGAGCTTGATAGCAAAGCCTTTGAAACCTTGATGGCCTTTACCGAGAAAACGGCCGCTGACGCGCAGCGAGTTTACCCTGTCACCGCGATTGCGATGGGTGAACTGGGTACGATCAACCCGACGACTGCTCTGGATGTTGTGAGTACCAAGGGCACTGAACGTACCGTGCAAATAAACGCTTACCAAATGAAAGGCGCAGAACAAGTACTGTATATGGGTGAGGGGCAACGTGCGGTTGTCGCGACTTTAACCGAGCAAGGCCAACAAGCGCTGCAAGCACAAGACTACAAAACCGATGCTTACGGTAACCAATGGCGCGCGGTGAATTTAACCGCCACCATCACATCGCCTGTGGTGGATAGTTTAGAGCCGGTTTGGTCTTATGCCGAACAGCTTGATAACGTTTACTGTGCGACCTGCCATGCGAAAATTCCAGCCAGTCACTTTACCGTGAATGCTTGGGGGCCAGTGGCGAAAAGTATGGGAGAGCGGACGGATATTTCCGCTGAGAATCTGGAGATTCTCACCAAGTTCTTCCAGCACCATGCCAAAGATATGGTTAGCCACTGAGTATAAGTAGAGGGATAACGTTATGACTAAAATCACCCGCCGTGGATTTTTAAAAGGCACAGGTATGGCTGCCGGTGCAATGGCTTTCACTTCATTTTCACCACTCTCGGTTGCCAGTGATAACGCGCGTGGTAAAGGCGTGTTAACGGCTGGACGTATGGGGCCACTTCTCTGTGAAGTGCAAGATGGCAAAATGGTGGCGACCAAAAATGCGCTGGCGCAAACCGTACCGAACAGCTTGCAATCGACAGGCCCTGATCAGGTGTATACCCAAGCGCGGGTTAAATACCCTATGGTTCGCAAAGGCTTTTTAGCAAACCCTGCCGCGCCGAAAGGAGTACGTGGCAGTGATGAGTTTGTGCGCGTATCGTGGGATGACGCGTATCGCTTAATCCATGAGCAGCATATGCGCATTCGCAAAACCTATGGTCCAGCCTCGGTGTTTGCTGGCTCTTATGGTTGGCGCTCCAGTGGCGTGCTGCATAAAGCTCAAACTTTATTGCAACGCTATATGAGTATGGCGGGCGGTTATTCTGGCCACTTGGGCGATTACTCAACTGGCGCGGCGCAAATCATCATGCCGCACGTGGTTGGTTCGATTGAAGTGTATGAGCAGCAAACCACTTACCCCGTAGTGCTAGAGCACAGTGATGTGGTGGTTCTGTGGGGGTTAAACCCGATCAACACGTTGAAAATTGCGTGGAGCTCGACCGATTGCGCAGGTCTTGAATTCTTCCATCAATTGAAAAAATCCGGCAAAACCATTATCGGTATTGATCCGATCCGCTCTGAAACCATCGAGTTTTTCGGTGAGCAAGCCCAATGGATTGCCCCACACCCAATGACAGATGTGGCGATGATGATGGGTATCGCGCACTCGCTGATCAAACAAGGTAAGCACGATAAAGCCTTCTTGGACAAATACACCGTAGGCTACGATCGCTTTGAAGCGTATTTGCTGGGTAAAGAAGATGGCGTTGAAAAATCCGCGCAATGGGCAGAAGGCATTTGTGGCGTACCAGCCAAGCAACTAGAAACGCTGGCTGAGATTTTCAGCAACCATCGCACTATGCTAATGGCAGGCTGGGGTATGCAGCGTCAACAATATGGTGAGCAGCGTCACTGGATGGTGGTCACCTTAGCCGCGATGTTGGGGCAAATTGGCTTGCCGGGCGGTGGTTTTGGTTTCTCCTACCATTACTCGAATGGCGGGAACCCCGCGCGTGACGCGGGTGTACTGCCTGCCATTTCGGCAGCTATTGGTGGTGGATCTTCGGCGGGGAATGATTGGGCGATTTCAGGGGCGACGCAAAGTTTCCCGGTCGCGCGTATTGTGGAAGCGTTGGAGAATCCGGGCGGGACCTATCAACACAATGGTCACACGCTGACCTTCCCTGAGATCAAGATGATCTGGTGGGCGGGTGGTGCCAACTTTACCCACCATCAAGACACCAATCGTCTGATCAAAGCGTGGCAAAAGCCTGAGCTGATTGTGATTTCAGAGCCGTATTGGACAGCGGCGGCGAAGCATGCCGATATCGTACTGCCGATCACCACAACGTTTGAGCGTAATGACTTGACCATGACGGGTGACTACAGTAACCAACACTTGGTACCAATGAAACAGGTGGTGGAGCCACAAGGCGAAGCACGTAACGACTTTGATGTGTTTGCCGATATGGCGGAAATGATCCGTCCCGGAGGCCGTGATGTGTTTACCGAAGGCAAAACCGAGATGGAATGGTTGTACGGTTTCTACAAAACCGCGCAGAAGAGCGGCCGTGCAGCACGAGTGGCGATGCCGAATTTCAGTAAGTTCTGGGAAGATAACCAGCTGATTGAAATGAAGTGGAACGCGAAAAATGCTCAGTTTGTGCGTTACGCCGATTTTCGCGCGGATCCGATCCTCAATCCATTAGGTACACCGAGCGGCAAGATTGAGATTTACTCTAAGACTCTGGCGGGCTTTAATTTGCCTGATTGTCCAGCCTATCCAACCTGGTTGGCTCCTGATGAATTTACCGGTAATGCGAAGCAGGGCGAGTTGCAATTAATGACGGCGCACGCGGCGCACCGTTTGCACAGTCAATTCAACTACGCTCAATTGCGGGAAGAGTATGCGATTGCTAACCGTGAGCCGATTTGGATCCACCCAGAAGATGCGGCATCACGCGGCATTCAAACGGGCGATTTGGTTCGTGCCTATAACCAGCGTGGCCAAGTACTGGTCGGCGCTTTGGTGACGGATCGCATCAAACAAGGCTCAGTCTGTATTCACGAAGGCGGCTGGCCAGATCTTGATCCGCAAACCGGCTTATGTAAAAACGGTGGTGCGAATGTGCTGACTTCAGACATTCCGACTTCACGTTTGGCCAATGGCTGTGCGGCGAACTCCTCTCTGGTGCGTATTGAAAAGTACACAGGGCCGGCGTTGGAACTGACGGCGTTTATGCCACCGAAAAATGGCTAATCGCGAGTAATAAGACAACACCAATAGAAAGCCGAGGCGAGTGCCTCGGCTTTTTGCGTTCTTAACCGACTTGCTGCTTTGGCTGAAGCCTAAGCCGAGGTGAGTTCAGCTTGTTCAACAATACGATTGTGCGGCTGCCAAGGTGAGTTGATTGAGTCTGGTTGTAGATGAATAGACCAGTATTCGTTATGCATCGAACTCGTATGGCTCGCTTGCAAGGTGGTTAAATTATTCACCAACAGCAAATCGCCGGTTTGTAGCCTGTACTCAAAGCAAACTCTTGGGTCATGACATAACGTGTTGAGGCGTTGATAGATCCGCGACTGCTCGGCTAATTCGCTGACCCCTTCTAAATGAGTGAGGTAGCCCTGCGCATGCTGAAAATCTTGCCAACGCAGCACATCTTGGCGTGATGTCGAACAGTAACGGACGAGGGGGTGTAAAGTATTCCCGCCATGTTCAGGTGAAAAGTTGCTGTAGTGCATGATGGTGTTACGCAGCTGTTCGCGCTCTTGACCGTTGATGGTCAGGACGGCGAGTGCAGCGTCAACCACGGTCCAAGTATTCGATTCAGGGGATGCAACGCTGTAAACCGCGTACTCATGGGGGGTGTAATCTTCATATTGATAGCGATGTGGGTGTACGGCCATATAAGCGGGTGGGCAGGAGAGCTCCCAATGTAAAGGTTGCTCACCAGCACTGCCTTTGAAGGCTTGTACGCTAACCTCATAAGCCCAAGTGACGGCAGAACGGTGATTGAGGTACCAAGTTTGTAGCTGTTCAGAGTCAGCCAGTGGTGCAAAACCGCGCAGCAAAACCGAGCCAAATTCTTTGACCAGTTGGCTGAGCTCTTTGGGAAGTAGCATATCCAGTGAAGCGCGATTGGCTGGGCACTCTAAATACAACCCCGATTTTTCATGTTGTAATTCTGCCCGTATTTGGCGCAGCGCATGGGCGTGCACTTCATCGGATGCGCTCAATTGCAGGTAACACCAAGGCTTGCCATCATGAGTGACAGGCAAAATCACCCCAGAACGTTTTAAGTGATTTTCTTTACTATCAATAATGAATTCACCGCGGCTGGCATCAAACAGCAAAGTACTGTGCCAAGGCGTTTTGAATTGGCGTTCATGGAACAGAAACAGCGAGTATTTCTTACCTATCATCGGATGTTCATGAATGCTTAATCGAATGCAATCGGCAAATTTTTGCTGCAAGAAGTTATCCAGCGCTTTGCCCTGCACCATCATCCCCTTAGCGATATCCGCAAGACGACGTCGGCGATCTTTGTATGAGAGAGGAGCAAGAACGAATTTCTGATCCTGATTCATGAATTTTTTCAAACCCAGATAGGTTTGATTCATCTTATTATTTTTTAATTTAAGTTCAGTGAAATTATCTGCATAGTCAGGATCACCAAACTTCTCACGTAATCCATCAAAATATTCCGTGTCTTTCAGATTGGAAAATTCATCAAAATGTTCGAAATTGACAATTTTTAACGCATCGCTGCAATTCATGTTTGCTACCATTTTACGCAGATTGTCTGAGTAATCATAATGGTGGTCTAAGTCGACGGAGATATAATCAGAGAATGTATGATAGTCAGAAAAGATATAAAACGTCACACCCGGTTCATAAACGGATTCAATGTCACGGATGCATTGAACAAACTTTCTTAAAACGACATATTCACCGAGATCGGGTGTATGGCTAAGTACTTTATCTAAGTTATTTGTTTTACAGGGGAAAGCGGGGAGGAGTAATTTAATTTTCTCTTGGCTATTTACAAATCTACGAATTTGACTTTTTAAGTGAGCAAGCCCGTTGTAACTGGCATTGCATTGTGCAATCAGTTGATTTAGAAGAATAAATGAGATCTTCTCCACATAGGTTTCTTGTTGAGCATCGAGCATAAATTTTCCTCATTCGTTGGATTGGTTGAATGCAATTCAACATATTCAATACGGTCGTTTTCTTGTTGAGTAATTTGTGCACAAATGAGAATGACATCTTGGCTCATTATTGAACCATTCATCAGTAATTGGATAACGTATCTACTCATCTCACCGTACATCTACTCTAGGTGAATTAATTCCGCACATAGGAATTGGAATTAATACCACAAATTCAAAAAATCGTTTGGTTATATGAAATCTGCTTGAAACCAATAAAAATTACTCATCTCTAACAGGCGGAATTATTATTTCTGCTATTCCTTGTACTGACTAGATAATGAAAATAGAACCCAAAGTTACTAATAAAGGAACAGTCATGCTAAATGAGTTAAAACGCATAGTGATATTCAATAAAGTGGTTGAGTGTGGTTCTTTTACTTGTGCAGCAGAAGCATTAGGTATGACCAAATCTAAGGTCAGTGAACAGATCACCGCTTTAGAAAAAACACTGAATGTGCGCTTGCTAAACCGAACTACCCGTAAAATCAGTTTAACCACAGAGGGGGACACATTTTATCAACGCAGCCACGGATTATTGAATATTGCGGAGGAGGCGCTTTGCTCCGTTAACCACTTAGCGTCAGAAGTTTCCGGAACGATCCGCATTGGTACCACTATTGATGTCGGCACTTTTTTGCTCAACCCGCTACTGGCTGAGTTTTATAAGCAGTACCCTAAGGTGAATTTCGATATTCAGCTCGATGATGGACTGCAAGATTTGGTGGATTCTAATCTGGATATGGTGATCCGAATTGGTGAGCTGACGTCATCCTCTTTAGTTGGCCGTGTTATAGCGCCTTTTGAGTTAGGTATTTATGCCAGTCAAACCTATTTAGAGAACGCGCCGCCGATCCATACGATTCAGGATTTAGAGCAGCACGATTGGGTCTATCTCACACGCTTAAATCTGCCTAACCAAACCCTAACTTTAACCAATCAAGAGGGCGTACAACATAAGGTCAAATTCCATAGCAAACACAGCAGTAATTCTCCGCTTGGCGTCATGACCATGGTGCAAAATGGTTTGGGTGTGGGATCGATTGCCAGTTTTTTGATTGATAAGTTGCCTGATGCATCGCTGGTGCGATTGTTTCCGGACTTCTATCAGATCAGTACTACCATGAATATTCTTTACCCCAGTCGTAAAAATTTGCCACCAAGGGTGCGTTTATTTATCGATTATCTGGTGGGAACATTGTGTGGTTAATGGAGAGTGTTTAAACAGGTAGAGCCAACGCGCAATGAGCCGCATGGGTGTCGATGGCTTCTAGTGCCGGGGAAAGTCACCAAGCCCGTTTAGGGCTTGATGAAGATCGAGTGAACGCAGGTATTGAACTAGTGAGGTAAGTTGAATTCTGTCAACACACCTTCTGCCAACACACTGTGAACCTGATGCAGTGGAGTGACCCATTCGATGTAAGCATCAGGGCGAACCAACACCGCTTGTCCCGGATAAGGTGCGTGACGTGTCCAGTGTTGAGCATTTTCGGATTGGGTACCGATGCGGATCACATGTACATGCGGCGGTACGTCAACCACGCATTCGTCATCACTAAACAAGAACAGTGTCCATCTTGAGTAGTCAAGCAGTGAGTACAAACGAGTAATCTCAGTACCTTGATTGAGCACGAAATCCCACATTCGAGTACCAGCTAAGCCTTCTTCGGAGTAGCGAATGCCCATTCCCGTGATATTACCTGAACGCTTTTCAACGATTTTTACGTAGTCTTGCGCATGGGTGTTGGTGGCTGAAAACTTCGTTGAGCGTACCAGTTCGCCGGAGCTGTCTATCACGCTCTGCGCCACTGGTTGACGTTCAGCGTGATAACTTTTCAATAAAGCAGGAGAGGCTTGACCTTTAATCACCATACTCAGTTTCCAGATCAGGTTAAATGCGTCAGCAACCCCAGTATTTAATCCTTGTCCACCGTTGACTGAGTGTACGTGACAGGCATCCCCTGCAAGGAAAACCCGGTCATCGACGCTGTAATGTTCTGCTACCGATTCTTTCACGGCAAATTGCGAGAACCAGACCACTTCTTTAAAACCCAATTGATGAGGTGCCATTGCCCGGTTAATTTTGGCGATAGCCTGCTCTAAGGTGAAATCGTGCGTATCCATACGGACATAAAAGCGATCGATTTCACCTTCGCGAGGGATCCATGCCACATCTGAGGTTTCTGCTTGGAACACAATAATTTCAGGGACTTTAGGAAAGTCACTGTCAATCACACCATCAATCACCGCCCAGATAATTTCGGGGCGCACAATGTGAAAAGGCACACTAAAATGACGACGCACAAAAGATTGAGACCCATCCGCACCAATCACAAAGCGCGATTGAATAAGCTCACCATTGCTGAGATGAGTTAGGCAGCCTGCTTGATTGAGCTCGATATTGTCGACGCTTGTGTTGCGCCAAACGGGGGCATTCGCTTCAAGTAATTTCTTGTCCAATAGCTGCTCAACAAACGATTGACCTAACATCAAAAAGTGCTTGTGCAAGCAGCCTTCCAAGGCTTCCCACCAGCTCGATTGGCGCGAGATAAAATGGCCATTAGCCCAAACCGAGCTGGTATTACACGGCTTGCCTAAAGGGTAAAGATCATCAAAAAGCTTCGCGACTTCGAGCAGTTGTAAGGTTCGGGCATTTAACGCATCGGCGCGCCCGACTTGAAGTGGTTCGGCTGACTTATCAATGATCAGCGCGTTTAAACCGCAGCGCTGTGCTAAGTAGGCACTCATTAACCCAACTGGGCCTGCGCCGATAATGACGATGTCGGTTATTTTTGTGGACATTGGTACGACTCCAAGCTTGGATTGTTATAAGGAGGATTACTTAACACTTGCACACGACGAATGTGACGCGGCGTGTGAGAGGTAAAGCCTTCACGGCCATGGAGTAAGGAGAAGTTATCGGTGATCACTATGTCACCCGTTTGCCACTCATGAGCGTAGAAGTTACGTGGGTCGTACAGTGCACGGCGTAAACTTTTGTGAAACTCGATCGCTTGCTCAGGAGTAATGCCAGACAGTGATACATCAGGTGGATTGAGCAGGTCGCCATTTTCTTCAAAATGCGGCTCGTTGTAGCGTATTACTTGATAGTCTCGGTATGGATGCTGCATCACAATCGGGGAGACGGTTTTACTGTGGTAAAACTCCATTTTACGCTGGTAGTGTCCGGTGACTTGCTGCCAAAGCTCAAGATCTGGCTGAGGGGCGTGCTGTAAAGCCAGCATGGTATGACTGAAGGTCGTACGCCCGCCATGCCCCGGTAAAGGAGCCTTTACACACTGAAAGATTTGGTATTCAGGGACTTGTGGGCGATACATGCCATCCCAATGCATAGGCATGTAGCTGCTGTCAAAAATGTGATCGCCAGGATCCTCTTTTTGTACCAGATCTAATACGCGCCCAAACGGCCAAACACTCACTTCTCCCCAACGTTCGCAGTAGTCCGCAAACTGCTCCGAATGTTCAAAGGTTTCAAAACCACGCAGTAACACAAGTTGTTCACGCAAAAAGAGTTCGCGTAACTCATCAATATCTAACTCATTGACATGAATCGGAGCATGTTTCGGTTCTACGATCACTCCAAACGGTTGCAGAGCGGTAATTTTGTACGGCATATCAATGGCCTCCAAAATGGGCTTAGGTTTTTCCTTTATCTAGTCCGATTATTTGTACAACCGCTGGAATTGACTAGATAACAAAAGAAGAACCGAGAGTTACCGATACGGGAACAGTCTCTGCGTTATTGAGGGGGCTGTAAATCTCAGGGAATTCAAACAGCGGTGTGCTGGATAATCGGTTAGAGATGATATTCACACCTCAAGTTCAATCGGTTGTTCTAAACTCAATAAGGTTCAACCGACGTTACGCTAGGAGGGAAAGTATGATCACAGTGCATAGACAGTATCGAGTGGCAGGTAAACCGCAGTTGCATGCTCATGTTGAAGTTAATCCGTTGGGAAAATTATCGGTTGATGTATTGGAAACGCATCAACATCATGTGGCTGAATTTGAGCAGGTTAAGTTTGAAAAACAGCAAGGCCATGTTCGAATCGTCAGTACTAATCAAAAACGGCCTTGGCAGATCGCACTAGAAGCGCCCGATGCTCAGGATTTGGAACATTTGATGCAAGATGCTACCAATGAATATGAACAGCTGATGACCGATCTCTAGCGGTTTTAGAAAGAGGTGATTGGTTGGAGTATAAAGCGCAAACAGAACGAAAGAGGTCAATCCATGCATAGTATTGACCTCTTACTGCTTCTCAGGTGTTAGTACAAGGCGTTAACACAAGGTGAGTGTGAATACCGCGACGCTTTGGCGTTGCAGATAGCCACCGTGGCTAACCTTGAGTGTGGAACTGCTCACACGCCATCATAGTGTTTTCAATCAAGCTTGCGACGGTCATAGGTCCTACACCACCGGGTACTGGAGTGATAAAACTTGCACGCGTACGGGCAACATCGTATTCCACATCGCCAACCAGCTTGCCAGTATCTAAGCGGTTAATGCCAACATCGACCACAACAGCACCTTCTTTAATCCATGCTCCCGGAATAAAGTTAGGTTTACCGACCGCGACCACCAAGATATCTGCTTGGCGAATATGGCCTTCGAGATCTTGAGTAAAGCGATGGCAAGTGGTGGTGGTGCAGCCTGCCAAGAGTAGCTCTAACGTCATCGGACGACCGACAATGTTGGAAGCTCCCACAATCACCGCGTGTTTGCCGCGTAGTGGAATATTGTAGCGTTCAAGCAGAGTAATAATGCCTTTGGGTGTGCAAGAGCGCAGTTTCGGAATGCGCTGCGCCAAGCGACCGACGTTGTAAGGGTGGAAGCCATCCACATCTTTCTCTGGGTGAATACTTTCCAACACTTTGGTGGTATCCATACCCGCAGGTAACGGCAGTTGTACCAAAATGCCATCGATTTGCGGATCGTTATTGAGTTCTTCAACCAGTGACAGCAAGGCTTCTTCGCTAGCGGTGGCGGGTAAATCGAAAGATTTGGAGACAAAACCGACTTCTTCACAGGCACGGCGTTTACTGCCGACATACACTTGTGAAGCAGGATCTTCGCCCACCAACACAACCGCCAGTCCTGGGGCTCGTAACCCAGCTTGAACACGAGCTTTAACACGGGCTGCCACTTCTGAGCGCACCGTTTGCGAAATCAGCGTTCCATCAATATTTTGAGCAGTCATGACTTTCCTTACAGGTTTGGAGCGAAAATTTTTGCGCGCATTGTCGCAGATATTTTTGATAACATCCACAGGCAAACGTTTGCTTTGTTCTGTTTTTCGGCAGTTGAGATGAGATCGGTAAAATATTGCTCATTCGAAACAGAAAGTTAGACAAAGGCGTTGATCTAGCCCGTTTAACTCGTATAATCCTCACCCTGTAGCGCGCCCTTAGCTCAGTTGGATAGAGCACGTGCCTTCTAAGCATGTGGTCACAGGTTCGAATCCTGTAGGGCGTGCCATTATTTCAGACCCCAGCAAAGCTCATTTGCTGGGGTTTTTTATTGTTATCCTCAAATCACTGTTTTGAGCGGTGACGGTTTTAAATTTTGTTGCGTTGGGTAGTTGAGAAGTGGCGATTTTGCATCGGTATCATCGACAAGCTGTGCGACCTCTCGGTTTTTTTTATGCCCCCTATTTACAAAGCCATCAGGTGGTGCAAGGATCCGCGTGCTCAGGGAAAGGTAAGTCCAAACTAGATATCACCATCCTGCCGTATTACCCAATATATTCAACCGCTTATCCGCATTTTTAGTCGACTTGGTATTTTTGTGACTACCAATTTATTGGACTGAAAACGCAGGGAGATACCCATGAAACGCATCCCCGCATTGGACAGTATCCGAGGATTATTGTTGGTGCTGATCACCTTCAACCATCTTATCTGGTACAGCGGCGGTACAACCATACTGCAAATGATTACTCATGAACCTGTCGGCGTGTTTGGTGCTGCGGAAGGTTTCATTTTCATGTCTGGGCTACTGGCTGGTATGGTCTATAGCCGCCGTGAATACACTGACCGTCAAGCGGCTGGGAAAGTGTGGCATCGTGCGTTCATTATCTACAAATACCACATTGCAGGACTCTTTATTGCCATGCTTTGGTTTTGGCTGGGCAGCCACTATTTTGCTGAACAAGTCACCGTGTTTGGTGGCAGCTTTAGTAATCTGCCTACTATGCCTTTTATGACCATGTTGATGAGCTTCCTGCTGCTCAATAAACCCGCCTATCTGGAAATTTTGCCACTCTATATCATGTATATGTTGCTGTTTCCTTTGGCACTGTACGGGTTTCGTCGCGGTTATCTTAAATGGGTACTTGCGCTGAGCGTGCTGATTTGGGCAAGCAGTGGTTGGATTCAAGGCGCTATGCTTTTGCCACTCTTTAAGTGGCTTTCTGCAGAATACATTCCTGAGCTCGGTTACTTTGACCCTTTTGCTTGGCAACTGCTGTTTTTCTTTGGTGGTGCATTAGGTTATTGCAAGCGTCAAGGCGAGTTGGCGTGGTTCCACCCTAAATTGGTTTGGTTATGTGCGGCGATAGCTTTGGTTATCTTTATGGCTTACCGCGATCTTTTAACGCCATTGGGTATTACTAAGCAGATGGTGTATGCGGCATCCAGTAAGCCAGAGCTTGGCTGGTTACGTGTACTGAGTTTGAGTGTATGGATCTACTTAATCTCTGTTGTGATCCGCTTTTTCCCAACGGCATTAGTGTATGAGCCGCTGAGCTATCTCGGCCGCCATTCATTACAAGTTTTTACTTGGCAAACCGTACTGATTTTTATCACTGCACCTTGGCTTCTGACCACGCGCGACTCGGTTTGGCATACAGCGATCATTCTACTGCTCTGTACAACATTGTGGATTCCCGCTTGGCTACAGACACAGCGTAAAGAAAAGCCAATCAATTTGTCATCTACGGTGGTGGCTTGCCTTTCACTGGTTTTAGTGATGACGACGAATTTTACAAGCTTCCCTCAACCACCCAAAAGTGACATTGTGGCGAGCAGTGATGAGGTCGTCACCGATGCTTTACCCAGCAGTGAGATTTCTAATCATGAGCTGCTGAGTGAACCGATCAACAGTGATGAGACACCCGTGAACTGAGCCGGAATAAACTGTCCTGTGTATGTTATGCCGATGCCGTTTTTAGCTGCATCGGCTAACGCAGTTGTCCGTATACCTGCATACTTTTTCTGAGTACCTTCCTCGCCGGATAATTCTTTATATATAGCCATCAAGACCTTACTGAGGTAGACCGTTTTGATGCCGAAGCTTAAGAGCAGCTTTGGTAAATCAAGAGGTATTTCAAATCGGACGACGTCTATTGGACAGCCTATCAACCGTCACATTCTCGCGTTACAGTGAGTTTTTATCATTCACGATTTTTTGAAGCCAGTACAACCTGTGAGAGCCTGAAATGAGCAAGCCCCTTTATGTGTTTGATTTGGATGACACCCTGATTGATGGGGACTGCGCAATGATTTGGAATGCGTTTCTTGCCGAGAAAGGCATTGCGATGGAGCGCAATTTTGTGGAAGAAGATCGAAGACGCATGGCGCTGTACGCGCAAGGCAAGATGGATATGGCGGAATACATTGCTTTTGCGATGAGACCGTTAACCCAAGTGCCAAGTACAACCGTGCAAGATTGGGTTGAAGAGTGCGTGTCACGCTGGATTGTTCCAAAACAATTTGCCCAAGCTCGTGAGTTGATTGCGCAGTTAAAGCAGCAAGGCAATACCTGCTTAATTATTTCCGCTTCTGTTTCGTTTTTAGTGAAAACCGTCGCTCAACGTTTCGGAATTGAACACGCGTTAGGGATTGATCTTGTGAGCCAAAACGGTTGCTACAGCGGTAACATCGAGGGCGTTGCTAGCTACCGAGAAGGTAAAGTGCTGCGTTTACAACAATGGTTAGCGGAGCAGAATGAAACCTATCACGACGTTCATTTTTATACCGACTCCATCAATGATCTGCCGTTATGTCAGCATGCCGATTTCGCGTATGTGGTCAATCCTTGCCCGCGCTTGAAAGCTCAGGCTGAGCAGCATGGTTGGCCCATATTATCTTGGGCGGTGTAAGTGTTTGGCCATCCATCCGTTTTACGGTGGGCGGATGGCCAATTCGCTAACTAAAGTAGAGCCAGATACCCACCCCAGCCATTAGCGAACCTGCAATCCGATTGAGTAAACGGACATGGTGAGCTTGGCTTAATAAGCGCTTTAACCCTTTTCCACCCGTGGCATACAAACTCATGCTGATAAATTCGGAAAGCAGAATAATGGCAACCAATACAGTCAGTTGTGGAGCAAGGCTTAACGATTGATCAATAAAAGGGGGCAGCAGAGATACCATAAACGCCCAGCCTTTAGGGTTAGCAATTGCGGTCACAAAACCTTGTACTAATAGACCCCAGTCACTGCCTTGGTACGTGTTTTCTTGTTCGATATTGATCGCCAGCTTGCCCCGTGAACGCCACATTTGCACACCTAAATACACCAAATAGCTTGCCCCCACGATTTTAAACAGAGTGAAAATATCTGGATAACGCAGCATGACCGCCGCAATGCCTACCACTGCCGAGACCGCGACCAAAGCCACACCCAGTAGTTCGCCTACCATCATCCATAGTGTTCTTCGATAGCCAACGCTCATGCCCAGAGTGAGGGCCAAGGTCATATTCATACCTGGGGTAATCGAAACAAAAAAGAAGGTGGGAATAAAGAGTCCCAAAAGTGCCGTATTCATCCATTCTCTCCCTAGCCTGAGGATTATCGTGTTAGTTCCATTAACAACAACTCCACAATATAGGCCGATTGGGAAATGCGCAATCTTCAATTGAATGAGGCACTTTGAAGGATGCAGAATATAACGTAATGACTTGGGTTGGTGAGCAACTATTTGAAAATAGCGGAGGGGTGGGTACGTCGTATCGGACACTGCTATTTTGCAGATAGTCACCAAGCGGGTTTGATCGCTTGGTGACCGTGCCCTTATCACCTGAAGTGGGAACGTGCTTTCACCTCAATCACAGGGTTTGTCTATGCATCGTTCATAGAGACTGATTCAGCTTGTAGAGTGTGAATGGCTTCGAGCACCGTAGGCGGTAGCAAGGCTTTCTCACCCGTTTTAAAGTTAAACATCACAACCGTAGCGCTACCGACGGTAGTCACTTTACCAAGTTTTTGGCTCACCACTTGGTATTCCATGCTAAAGCGATCTGCTTGAACAGAGGTAATGCGTGAGCCAATCAGCAGCGTATCGGGAAAAGTGACCGGAATTTTATAACGCGCTTGTGTCTCCGATAACACAGGGCCAATTTGAGTGCGTTGTAACTCTTCCATCAGCTTAAGATGAGCGAAGTAATCAATTCGCGCGGTTTCAAAGTAGCGAAAGTAGACCACATTATTGACGTGTTGCAGCGCATCCATCTCTCCCCATGCGACCACGATTTTCGTGATCACAGGGAAATCTTTTAAAAGCGATTCCATGCCTTTTTACTCGTGTTGTGATTAGAACAAATATTCTAACGGTAAATGGCAATTGTAAGCTTGAGCTTGTTAGCAAAACGTTAAATTCCTCAGCTGCCGAGGGTTTCGTTGATTAAGGGAGAGTGAGAGATGGAATCAATCTTGTTGCACGGTATTGCTAATGCATTACTCATTAATTTGCGTGGATAACGAGGTATTCTCTGAGGAAAAGTAGTGATCGCAAAAAGTGGCGAACTCGGTTTTAGTGATAGGACGAGAGAAATAGTAGCCTTGAAATTCATCTACCCCCAATTGTTTGAGCTGCTCCAATTGCGCCAAAGACCAAGCCGCCAGTTGGGTGTACTTGGTGAGCATATTATAAGTATTAGTAAAGCGAACCATGGCCCAGATTGACAGCAAGACCATGACGAATACTAGCGTGAAAAATGCAAGTAGAGACTTCTTCATCGACGTTAAGGGGTGATGATTTCTATACTGCTGATCTGCCAAACCATACGGCTGTGCAGTATTTCATTATCTAACTCGCCACTACTACTGAGTGGATAGATTGACCAAATTGGTCCACGGTCACGGATCTGCATCGGTTTGCCATTATTTTGAATCGCGAAAACAGGGTTGTACTTCTCAATATCAGAATAAGGGATTTCGGCCCAATATTTGTTTAGGGCAATCACTTTAAGGTCGGCTTGTTTTACTCCCATCCAAGCTAATAATGCCTGAGCAGAAATGCCTTTAAACTCCGTATTACCTTGTGTCCACGGCGTTTCGGTGACGATAGTTAAATCACTGCGGGCTAACAGTTCTTGATAAGTGGCCGAAACGGTTTGCCCTTGATGGGTTATCGTGAGGATCGGTTCTTGTGCAAACAATTTGCTGCTGATTAACGCCAACAGCGTCAATAACATGGCCTTCATTGTTCTCATTGGTTGTCCCTTTATCGTGAGTGAGGTTTATATAGGTATAGGTAGCCCATTTCACGCGTGCAAGGTCGATCTTTAGTTTGAGACTAAAGTCGATTTCGCTCATCCCTTGGAAGAACTGGCGGCATCCCACTTTTGTCACAAAAAATTAACGTCTCAATCTCTTGCTGATTTTTCAAAGTTTCACCATATTGTCATTACCGTGTCATAAACATAAAGGTGAGGAGATCGATATGGAACACGTTGAAATGGTGCAACCTAGTGCTCTAGGTGTTGTGGGTCGTACGCTGGTGTTTTCCTTATTGGCATTAGGCTTCACCTTTATGCTGTTATAGCAACACCTAAGATTCACCAAAGCCGAAGCAGATTGCTTCGGCTTTTTTATCCGCGGGTTTTTATCCACTTGAGCTGCCTTCTAACACCTTTGGTAAGCATAGGAAGAAAGGGGACGTTGAGCGAGAGGTTCGGGTTATCTTTCTCTACAACGTCAGCACAATAAAACCTAGTGAAAAGGTCAAGTATTTGCTACCGTGCGAGCAAACCATTGATCGCGAGTCTACTTATGTCAGTGTGGAATGCTGTTCATCTTAGCCGACGTTTTGCGGCGTTACCCCAAGCTTTTTATACCCCAGTTCATCCTCAGCCTTTGCAAAATGTACGTTGGGGGATGTGGAATGCTCGTTTGGCGCAACAATTTGGTTTGCCTGAAGCACCGAATGATGAGTTATTGTTATCGCTGTCAGGGCAGCAGCTACCTGCTGATTTTTCTCCCGTCGCGATGAAATACGCAGGACATCAATTTGGGGTGTATAACCCCGATTTAGGCGATGGCCGCGGTTTATTATTGGCGGAAATGGCGACCAAGCAGGGCGACGTGTTTGATATTCACCTCAAGGGAGCAGGGCTTACGCCTTATTCACGGATGGGTGATGGGCGAGCGGTGCTGCGCTCATCCCTTCGTGAATATTTGTGCAGTGAAGCGATGGCTGGACTCGGTATTGCCACGACTCGCGCATTAGCACTAATGAGTAGTGAAACGCCAGTCTATCGAGAGCGTGAAGAGCGCGGCGCACTCTTGGTGCGTTTAGCCCATACCCATGTGCGGTTTGGCCATTTCGAGCATTTTTTTTACACCGATCAGCATGCGAACCTGAAATTACTGGCGGATAAAGTCATCGAATGGCATTTCCCAGATTGCGTGCAAACATCGAAACCTTATGCGGCTTGGTTTTCGCAAGTGGTTGAGCGCACTGCACTGATGATTGCGCAGTGGCAAGCGTACGGCTTTAACCACGGGGTGATGAATACCGATAATATGTCGATTCTCGGGGAAACCTTTGACTATGGTCCCTTTGCCTTTTTGGATGACTACGATCCGAACTTCATCTGTAATCACTCGGATTATCAGGGACGATATGCCTTTGATCAGCAGCCACGCATTGGCCTTTGGAACCTCTCCGCATTAGCGCATGCGCTGTCACCTTTGATCGACAAAGATGATTTAGAAGCCGCACTGGGGAGTTATTCTGAACGCCTCAATCTGCATTTCAGCCGTTTGATGCGCGCGAAACTCGGTTTAGCGACCCAGCAAGAGGGGGATGGTGAGCTGTTTGCTGATTTCTTCGCGCTACTGGCCAACAATCACACCGATTACACGCGCTTTTTACGCGAGCTCTCCTGTCTGGATCGGCAAGGAAACGAGGCGGTGATCGATTTGGTGTTAGATCGCGAAGCGGCTAAGACCTGGTTAACCCGTTATCTTGAGCGCGCTGCTCGTGAGTTAGGTCAAGAGGGGCGACCCATCAGCAGCAGTGAGCGCTGCCAAGCCATGCGCCAAGTGAACCCGAAATACATCTTGCGTAACTACCTTGCGCAGCAAGCAATTGAGTTTGCTGAACGAGGCGATTTTGAGGAAATGCAACGCTTAGCCACTGTGTTGGCTAGTCCTTATGCCGAGCATCCCGAGTTTGAACGCTACGCAAAGTTACCGCCAGAATGGGGGAAAAAACTGGAGATCAGTTGTTCTTCCTAAGGCCTGTTACGTATGGGTGGAAAGTGACCCATTACTGAAATTGGATGGGTGGATTTCCACCCATTTTTTATGGCTGAAACCTCGAACACAAGAGAGGAATGCCATCACTGGTTTTACAAGTTACTGATTTTAAATAAATGTTAATTTTATGTAATGAGTGGCGCGCAAGTTGCTTTGGTATGGGTACGCAGTCCAATGATGGGCTGAAAAATCCAACCAAGGAGAATAAGAATGTTCAAGCCGCTTACCCTAATTGCCGCTTCTATCCTCGCTGTCACAAGCTTTAATGCTGCCGCTAATTGTGACCCAGGCGAAATCGTGATCAAGTTCAGCCATGTGACCAATACCGACAAGCACCCGAAAGGGATTGCGGCATCACTGCTGGAAAAACGCGTCAACGAAGAGATGAACGGTAAAGCCTGTATGCAGGTCTTCCCTAACTCAACGCTGTACGATGATGACAAAGTGTTAGAAGCCCTGCTCAACGGCGACGTACAACTGGCTGCACCTTCGCTGTCTAAATTTGAAAAATTCACCAAAAAGTACCGTATTTTTGACCTGCCTTTCCTTTTTGAAGATGTGGATGCCGTTGACCGTTTCCAAAGTTCCGCCAAGGGCGAAGAGCTGAAAAATGCCATGACTCGCCGTGGTGTAAAAGGCTTGGAGTTCTGGCACAACGGGATGAAGCAGATCTCTGCCAACAAGCCAATTCTGGTGCCTGCGGATGCCAAAGGGTTGAAATTCCGTGTACAAGCGTCCGATGTGTTGGTGGCTCAGTTTGAGCAGATCGGTGCTAACCCACAGAAAATGTCGTTTGCGGAAACCTACGGCGGTTTACAGACCAAAGTCATTGATGGACAAGAAAATACTTGGTCAAACATCTACGGACAAAAGTACTTTGAAGTACAAGATGGCACCACCGAAACCAACCACGGCATTCTGGATTACCTCGTGGTGACCTCAAGCAAATGGTGGGATGGCTTACCTGCAGATGTTCGTGATCAGTTTGCCAAGATCCTCAATGAAGTCACGATTGAGCGCAACGCAGAATCCAACAAAGTGGAAGAACTCAATAAGCAGTACATCATTGAAGCGGGCGGTGTCGTACGCACTCTGACTCCAGAGCAGCGTCAGCAATGGGTCGATGCACTCAAACCGGTATGGCAGAAGTTTGAGAAAGACATCGGTGCCGATCTGATTGAAGCCGCTCTGGCAGCTAACCAGAAGTAACCTTTATCTGGCCCCATCACGGTGGGGCCGTTTGTCTGTTCGTCACACTATTAGAGCGATGTATCACATGGAACAGTCATGGTTTTCGAGAGTCGGCCAGTTTACCGACTCGATTGAAGAATTTCTGATCGCGTTTTTTATGGGCGCGATGACGCTACTGACCTTTGCAAACGTCATCATGCGTTATCTATTCAACGACAATATTCTCTGGGCGCTTGAGGGAACAGTGTTTATGTTCGCTTGGATGGTGCTTGTCGGGGCTTCATTTGGGGTAAAACGCCACTTTCATATTGGTGTCGATGTGCTGATCAATATCGCACCAGCACGATTGCGTAAGCTGTATGCATTGGTTGCTGTGGCCTGCTGTTTGGCATTTTCAATCCTCTTACTGATTGGTTCTTGGAACTACTGGTACCCCTTTATTAGCGAACGTGCATGGTATGAAACTGATGATATTCCCATGCCTGAAATGCTGCAGTTTATGGCGGATTGGTTCAATGAAGGTGAGCGCTATGAAAAGCTGCCGCGCTTTATCCCTTATGCCGCTCTGCCGATAGGTATGGCGCTGCTGACTTTCCGGTTTCTGCAGATCGCTTGGCAAATTCTCATTGGCAAACTGGATCGCATGATTGCTGGTCATGAAGCCGAAGAAGATTTAGAAGCACTAAAAGCAGAGCTTTCAGAAGCGGGTGAGGCAATGATGCCTAAGACTCAAGTCAAGGAGAAGTAAGCCATGGCCGTTGCACTGTTATTTATTCTGGTTATCGGCATGATGATTGTTGGCGTGCCGATTGCTATCTCGCTGGGCTTATCCAGTATTTTGTTCCTATTGTGGCACTCGGATGCTTCTTTAGCTTCGGTTGCACAAACCCTGTTTAACGCGTTTGCTGGCCACTACACTTTATTGGCGATCCCGTTTTTTATTCTCGCCTCAACGTTTATGTCTACTGGCGGTGTAGCTAAACGGATCATCCGTTTTGCGATTGCTATGGTTGGCTGGTTCCGCGGCGGTTTGGCGATTGCTTCTGTTGTCGCCTGTATGATGTTTGCGGCGCTCTCGGGCTCATCTCCGGCAACGGTGGTTGCCATCGGCAGTATCGTGATTGCGGGCATGGTCAAAAACGGCTACAGCAAAGAGTTTGCGGCGGGGGTGATTTGTAACGCAGGAACCTTGGGTATTTTGATCCCCCCTTCGATTGTGATGGTGGTGTACTCAGCGGCGACCAACGTTTCGGTTGGCCGCATGTTCTTAGGTGGTGTTGTCCCAGGCTTATTGGCTGGTCTAATGTTGATCATCGCGATTTACATTACCGCGCGGATAAAAAATCTACCCAAGCAGCCCTTTGTTGGCTGGAAAGAAGCGCTGAAAGCAGCCAAAGAAGCAAGCTGGGGCTTATTACTGGTGGTGATTATTCTCGGTGGGATCTACGGAGGGATCTTTACCCCAACAGAAGCGGCAGCTGTGGCGGCGGTGTACTCCTTTTTTATCGCCAACTTCATCTATCGTGATATGGGGCCGTTTGCGGATAAGACCAATACCAAACCGGTACTGGTCAAAGTAGTGGAAACCTTTGTCCACAAAGACACCAAAGCGACCTTGTATGATGCAGGTAAGCTGACCATCATGCTGATGTTCATCATTGCTAACGCGCTTATCTTAAAACATGTACTGACCGAAGAGCGCATCCCGCAGATGATCACCGAATCCATGCTGTCTGCTGGGCTTGGGCCAATTACCTTCTTGATTGTCGTGAACCTAATCTTGTTGGTGGGTGGTCAGTTTATGGAGCCATCGGGTCTTCTGGTTATCGTCGCTCCCTTGGTATTCCCGATTGCGATTGCACTGGGCATCGACCCTATCCATCTCGGCATCATGATGGTGGTGAACATGGAGATTGGCATGATCACGCCGCCCGTCGGCTTAAACCTGTTTGTGACCTCTGGGGTAGCCAAGATGTCGATGATGAATGTGGTTAAAGCTGCACTGCCGTGGGTGGGCGTCATGTTCCTCTTCCTGATTATTGTCACTTATGTGCCTTGGGTATCCACTTGGTTACCGACGCTCTTGATGGGGCCGGAAATCATCACTCGCTAGCGCTTAACGCTTAAGTTTGCAAATAACGACAAGCCCTTCGCATGCGAAGGGCTTGGTTTTTTTATGCCGACCTTAAATCTGAGACCTAGACTTTTAACCAGAACGCGGGATGGTTTCAGGGTTTGTAACTCTCTTTATCGAGCTGATATTTCTGCATTTTGTCATACAAGGTTTTACGTGGAAGGTGGAGACGCTCCATGGTGGCTTTAATGCTGCCACCACACTCAATCAGCGTCTGCTCCAAAATTGACTTCTCAAACTCCGCGACTTGTTCATTCAGTCCGAGTAATTTGGATTTTGGCTCATGGCTTTCAGCAAATTGTGCCAACTTACCGAGTAACACATAGCGCTCTGCGGCATTACGCAATTCCCGCACGTTGCCCGGCCAATCGTGACTAAGCAAGCTTTGCACATCGGAGGCCGTCAGTGCTGTAGCCGCTTTACCATAACGTGCGGCAGCGACCAGTAAGAAATGGTGGAAGAGGGCAGGAATGTCCTCTCTACGCTCACGCAGCGGTGGGATCGTTAGGGTGACAATGTTGAGCCGATAGTAGAGATCTTGCCGAAATCTCCCTTCGGCAGCGGCTTGTTTTAAATCGATTTTAGTGGCAGCAATCACCCGAATATCAAGGGGGATGAGTTCATTCGAGCCAATCCGTTCGATCACTCGCTCTTGCAGCACACGCAGCAGCCGGATCTGCGCTTGCATCGGCATCGATTCAATCTCATCTAAAAACAGAGTGCCACCTTGAGCATGCTCAAACTTACCCACTCGACGGCTGTCTGCCCCCGTAAACGCGCCTTTTTCATGGCCGTAGAGCTCGCTCTCAATCAAGTTCTCCGGCACCGCACCACAGTTAATCGCAACAAAATTCTGTTCACGGCGCGAGCTCTGTTCATGCAGTGAACGGGCAACCAACTCCTTGCCGGTTCCTGTTTCACCAAACAATAAAATATCCGCTTGGGTATCCGCCACTTGGGCAATGGTATCGCGCAGAGTTTGAATGGCGGCGGTTTCACCAATAATTCGCGGGCCTAAGGTTTGGCTGACTTTTAAACTGCGTTTTAGCTGACGGTTTTCCAAAGTAAGGCGACGTTTTTCGATGGCACGGTGTACCGTGTCAATCAACCTCTCAGGCGCGAAGGGCTTTTCAATAAAATCGTAAGCACCATCATGCATGGCTTTGACCGCCATCGAAATATCGCCATGCCCAGTGATAAGAATGACAGGCAGTTCACTGTCTTGATGCAATACGGAGCTCAGTAAATTCTGTCCACTTAAACCGGGTAAGCAGATATCACTGACGATCACCAATGGGAGTCCTTGCGCCTTGATTGCCAGCAGTGCCTCTTCGACACTGGCAAAAAACTGCGCGTTGAGGTCTGCCAATTCGAAACTTTGAGCGAGCGCAATGCGGATATCGCTCTCATCATCAATCAAAAATACATCACACATGGTTAGTCCATATTGAGAGGTCTGAAACGAGGCAGGGTGATGGTAAAGCGCGCTCCACCGAGTGGTGAAGTCGCCACGCTCAATGTTCCCTGCATGCTGTGCAAAATTTGCTGTGAGATAGAAAGTCCAAGCCCTAAACCATTCTTTTTCGTGGTGTGGAAGGGTTCAAACAGATGGGGCAAGGTTTCAATGCCGACACCGGGGCCATTATCATCAACGAAAAGGGCTATTTGCTGTTCAGAGGTTTGCAGACGAATTTGAACCACGCGCTCCGCTTGTCCCTCTAACGCTTGCAGCGCATTGGTGAGCAGATTAATCAGTACTTGTTCTAACTGGATGGGATTGACGCGTACCCAAACGGGCGTTTCGAGGTCGCACAGCTCTAACAAAGTCATCTGCGCTTTAAATTGCCCAGTCATCAACTCTTTGGCCGACAAAATCAACGGGTACAACTGCACGTCTTGCTGCTCATTGGAAGTGGATTTTCGGGCGAAAGATTTCAGCTGCTCACTGATTTTCGCCATGCGCTCCGTCAGTGCGGAAATACGCGAGAGATTTTCTTCAGCGCGTTCAGGCTTGTTGGTGGCAAGGAAACGGCGGCCGTTATCGGCAAAACTGCGGATCGCCGCCAGCGGATTGTTCAGCTCGTGGCTAATACTGGCCGACATTTGGCCGAGCACTGCCAGTTTCGCCGCTTGGATCAGCTCATCTTGTGTTTGGCGCAGTGCGTGCTCGGTTTTGATCCGCTCTGCAATTTCCGCATGCAATTTGGCGGTGCGCTCCATCACCTCAAATTCCAGTTTCTGCTTGGTTTCTTGTTGCAGCTGCTCGATTTGTCGCTGACGCAGCTGCCGGTGATGCCACAGTTGAAAGCCCAAATACACAATCGCAAACAACATGCAGAGAATAATCACTAAGCCAAACGCCGACCAAAAGAGTTCGATTTTCGGTGAAAGTACGCGAATGGTCAGAGCAAGTTCAGGAAGCGGGCGACTCGAAACAATGTAGTCATCTTGCAGCCAATGTTTTTCAGGCTTGTGCCATTCGCTTTGCTCCGCTTGCAAGTCGCCCTGCCAGCCGAGGGAAGGAATAGGGCTGTCTAAATATTGCTGGCTTTGGCGAATGTCGTTGAGCTGTGCGGGAGATAAATCTGCAACGCTATGAAACAGCCAAGCGGGTTGGCTCGACATAAACACCACTTGATGATCATCAGTCGCCACAAAATAGCTGCTCTTGCTTTGCCAGCCCTGTTCAATGGCCGACAAATCCATTTTGACCACGATAACCCCTAAGATTTCCGCCGCATAAATCACTGGATAAGCGTAATAGTAGCCGCGTTGTCCTGAGGTTGACCCCAGCGCAAAATATTGGCTTTTTTGACCCGCAATGGAGAGGTAAAAATAAGGTCGCCATGCAAAGTTGCGCCCGATAAAAGAGCGTTCCAAATTCCAGTTGCTGGACGCGATCGTGTTGCCAAAGCGGTCGATCAAATAGGTATCTGCGGCTTGGATCACCTCATTGACTTGCTCTAAATAGCGATTGGTGATGTCGATTTGCGCCGAATTTTGTGCTGAGAGCAGTGCATCCACCAACTCTTTATCTTTAGAAATCAGGTGGGGAATGTGGGCGTATTTATCTAAAGTCGCAACGATATGGCTTGAAAAACGATCAAGCTGCGACTGATGCTCATTGAGCAGCGCTTGATACTGGAAACGCCAGTATAAGTGCGTGCTCATGCTCACCAGCACAATAAACATGACCCACAACATCAAGCTGAGACGACGAATGGATGGCATCCTTGGCTCTTATCAACAAATCCTTTTGTTACATCATACTGAGAATGCACAGCCGAAGCGTCTAAAAAGATCGCAATCTCGGTCTGCAAAACAAGAGCAAGATCTCTTTTTACGCTTTTCAATAAAAAAAAGCCTCGATTCCATTGAAAAAGCCTATATTGTCCCCATTTCAGAGTCGCTATCGGTTTCCTTTTGGTGGAATTTTTAGCACTTGATTGGGTTTTCAGGAGATTGGCTTGACTCTGACCGGGGATTAACTCGACAGCTCCGGCTGTGGTCGTTAGAATGTCGCGTCTGAAATTTGGTCCTGAGACTAATCGGAGATACCTTTGCCAAAAGATATCGCTCATTAGTCTGGTTTTCTGGTGATTCGCTTGAAAGCCGATGCTCAATATTTACATATCAGTGTTCAATCGGGCACAACACAAGGATGCAGCCACACGTCGTGTTGGCTCATGACGCTCAGGAACCCTGAGCCAGTTTTGAGGTTTAGAAATAATGCAAGTTACTGTTGAAACGCTAGAAGGCCTACAGCGCCGTCTGAATATTACTGTTCCAGCTGCAAACATCGAAGACGCTGTAGCAGCTGAATTACGCAACATCGCGAAAAACCGTCGTTTCGATGGTTTCCGTAAAGGCAAAGTGCCAATGAAGATGGTTGCGAAAATGTACGGCAAAGCAGTACGTCAAGACGTGCTGGGTGAAGTGATGCAACGCCACTTCATCGAAGCGATCGTAAAAGAGAAAATCAATCCAGCTGGCGCACCAACGTTTGCTCCAGTTGAAATTGGCGAAGGCAAAGATCTGGTTTTCACAGCAACATTTGAAGTTTACCCAGAAGTTGAACTGAAAGGCCTAGAAAACATCGCAGTAGAGAAGCCAGCAGCAGAAGTGACTGACGCTGACGTAGCAGAAATGCTGGAAACTCTGCGCAAGCAACAAGCGACTTGGAAAGAAGTTGACGAAGCGGCAGAAAACGGCAAACGCGTTTCTATCGATTTCGTAGGTTCTATCGATGGCGTAGAGTTTGAAGGCGGTAAAGCAGAAAACTTCCCTCTGGAAATGGGCGCAGGTCGCATGATCCCAGGTTTTGAAGACGGTATCGTTGGCAAAACCAAGGGCATGGAATTTGTTATTGACGTGACTTTCCCAGAAGATTACCACGCTGAAAACCTGAAAGGTAAAGCGGCTAAGTTTGCTATCAAAGTGAACAAAGTAGAAGCGCGTGAACTGCCAGAATTGAACGATGAGTTCGTTGCACGTTTTGGCGTAGCTGAAGGCGGCGTTGACGCTCTGAAAGCAGAAGTACGTAAGAACATGGAACGCGAACTAAAGCAAGCGATCAAAGCGCGCATCAAAGAGCAAGCGATTGAAGGTCTGGTAAAAGAGAACGAAATCCAAGTTCCTTCTGCGCTGATCGATCAAGAGATCAACGTTCTGCGTCAGCAAGCTGCACAACGTTTCGGTGGCAATGTTGAAGCTGCGGCTCAACTGCCTCGTGAACTGTTCGAAGAGCAAGCGAAACGTCGCGTAGTGGTAGGTCTGCTGCTGGGTGAAGTGATCCGTACTCACGAGCTGAAAGCGGACGAAGAAAAAGTGAAAGCACTGATCACTGAAATGGCGACTGCGTATGAAGACCCATCAGAAGTGGTTTCTTACTACGAGCAAAACCAACAGCTGATGAACAACATGCGTAACGTTGCTCTTGAAGAGCAAGCGGTAGACGCGATCATTGCGAAAGCAAAAGTAACTGAAAAAGCGATCAGCTTCAGCGAGCTGATGAACCCAGTTGCTGCTTAATAAGCAAACTGTAGCGTAGAAGGTTGACGAAACAAGCAATCATCTGCTAACAATGGTCCGTGTGATACCCATCATCCGGGCCATTTATTTTAGGGACATAAGACTATGAGCTACCAAGAAAAAAATGCAATGTCGCCCATTTTTGACGCACTCGTACCTATGGTGGTTGAACAAACCTCTCGTGGTGAGCGTTCATACGACATCTATTCTCGCTTACTAAAAGAACGAGTGATTTTCTTAACCGGGCAAGTAGAAGATCACATGGCAAACCTTGTCGTGGCTCAACTGCTTTTCTTAGAATCTGAAAACCCTGATAAAGATATTTTCCTTTACATTAACTCACCCGGTGGCAGTGTCACTGCAGGGATGTCGATTTACGATACTATGCAGTTCATCAAGCCAAACGTGAGCACAGTGTGTATGGGGCAAGCCTGTTCAATGGGCGCTTTCTTGCTTGCTGGTGGTGCACCGGGCAAGCGTTATGTACTGCCGAATTCTCGTGTCATGATTCACCAACCACTGGGTGGATTCCAAGGCCAAGCCTCTGATATTCAAATTCATGCTCAAGAAATTCTGACCATTAAAAACAAACTGAACCGTTTGTTGGCAGAACATACAGGCCAGCCAATCGAAGTGATTGAACGCGATACTGATCGTGATAACTTCATGTCGGCAGATCAAGCAGTGGAATACGGTTTGGTGGATGCGGTGCTGAAACACCGTGGCGAGTAAGCTCGTAATTGTATAACGCAATTTTGATTGAATTGTTATACACTCAAACCAAAGTGAGTAAAGGCTAAGAGGTTAGCGAATGACAGATAAAAGCAAAGAGGGCGGTAGTAGTAAACTGCTGTACTGCTCTTTCTGTGGCAAAAGCCAGCACGAAGTTCGCAAACTGATCGCAGGTCCGTCCGTGTATATTTGTGATGAGTGCGTTGATTTATGCAACGACATCATCCGCGAAGAGATCAAAGATGTTCTGCCAAAAAAGGAATCAGCGGCGTTACCGACGCCAAGAAAGATTCGTGAACATCTCGACGATTATGTGATTGGTCAAGAACACGCCAAAAAGGTGCTAGCCGTTGCGGTATATAACCACTACAAGCGTTTACGTAATGGTGATACGACTAGCGAAGGCGTTGAGCTGGGCAAGAGTAACATTTTGCTGATTGGCCCAACGGGTAGCGGTAAAACACTACTGGCTGAAACGCTGGCGCGTTTGCTGGATGTGCCATTTACCATGGCGGATGCGACCACATTAACTGAAGCGGGTTATGTGGGCGAAGATGTAGAAAATATCATTCAAAAGCTGCTGCAAAAATGCGATTACGATGTTGCAAAAGCGGAGCGTGGTATCGTCTATATCGATGAAATTGACAAAATTTCTCGTAAGTCTGAAAACCCATCCATCACACGTGACGTGTCGGGTGAAGGGGTTCAGCAAGCGCTGTTAAAACTGATTGAAGGTACAGTTGCTTCGGTTCCACCACAAGGTGGCCGTAAACATCCTCAGCAGGAATTCCTGCAAGTCGACACCTCAAAAATCCTATTTATCTGTGGTGGCGCGTTTGCTGGCCTAGATAAAGTGATTGAACAGCGTGTTGCGACAGGGACTGGTATCGGTTTTGGCGCAGATGTGCGTTCTAAAGACAACAGCAAAACCTTGAGCGAACTGTTTACTCAGGTTGAACCTGAAGATTTGGTGAAATACGGTTTGATCCCAGAGTTCATTGGTCGTCTGCCTGTTACGGCAACGCTGACTGAACTGGATGAAGCGGCATTGATTCAAATTCTGTGTGAACCAAAGAATGCACTGACCAAACAGTATGCGGCGTTGTTTGAACTGGAAAACGTTGATCTGGAGTTTCGTGAAGATGCGCTGAAAGCGATTGCCGCTAAAGCGATGAAGCGTAAAACTGGTGCACGTGGTCTACGTTCAATCCTTGAAGCAGTTCTACTGGAAACCATGTATGAACTGCCTTCAATGGAAGAGGTCAGCAAGGTGGTGATTGACGAATCTGTGATCAACGGAGAGTCTGCACCGCTACTGATTTACAGCGCTAATGAGAGCCAAGCCGCTGGTGCGGAGTAATCTCAAGCAACAAAAAATAACGAGGAGGTATTCAATACCTCCTTTTTTTTATTCTGTCATTGAATCCAGTTAGTTAGCCCCCATATACTGCGTAACAAATGCAAAGCGGAAGAGAGAAAAATATGAACTTGGAGCGTTCCGAGCGTATCGAGATCCCCGTACTACCCCTGCGCGACGTGGTTGTCTATCCACACATGGTCATTCCTTTGTTTGTTGGCCGAGAAAAATCGATCCAGTGCCTAGAAGCGGCGATGGATAACAACAAGCAAGTGTTATTGGTGGCGCAAAAGAAAGCGGAAACCGATGAGCCGAAAGTCGCCGACTTATTTGAAGTCGGTACCGTCGCAACCATCTTACAGTTGCTGAAATTGCCTGATGGCACAGTGAAAGTACTGGTCGAAGGTCAACAGCGTGCCAAAATCACTCAATTCTATGAAGAAGAGTATTTCTTTGCCGATGCACAATATCTGGTGACACCAGAATTGGATGAGCGTGAGCAAGAAGTGGTGGTTCGCAGTGCGATTAACCAGTTTGAAGGCTTTATCAAACTCAACAAAAAAATCCCGCCTGAGGTACTCACTTCACTGAACGGGATTGATGAAGCCGCACGTTTAGCAGACACGATTGCCGCGCACATGCCGCTGAAATTGGTCGATAAACAGAAAGTGCTTGAACTGCTGGATGTCAGTGAACGTTTAGAATTCTTAATGGGGCAGATGGAGTCTGAAATCGATCTGCTGCAGGTTGAGAAGCGCATCCGCACCCGCGTTAAAAAGCAGATGGAAAAGTCACAGCGCGAGTACTATCTGAATGAACAGATGAAAGCGATTCAAAAAGAATTAGGCGAGATGGATGACGCGCCTGACGAATTTGAAACGCTGAAAAAGAAAATCGAAGAGTCGAAGATGCCGAAAGAGGCACGCGACAAAGCAGAGCAAGAGCTGCACAAGCTGAAAATGATGTCGCCGATGTCAGCAGAAGCAACGGTAGTGCGTAGCTACATCGATTGGATGGTCAATGTTCCGTGGACTAAGCGCAGCAAGGTGAAAAAAGATCTCTCTAAAGCAGAAGAGATCCTCAATGCTGACCACTACGGCTTAGAGCGGGTCAAAGAGCGTATTTTGGAATATCTCGCCGTGCAAAGTCGTATCAATAAGCTTAAAGGTCCAATCCTATGCTTAGTGGGGCCTCCGGGTGTGGGTAAAACCTCACTGGGTCGCTCGATTGCCGCTGCAACTGGGCGTCAGTATGTGCGTATGGCGCTGGGTGGTGTGCGTGATGAAGCGGAAATTCGTGGTCACCGCCGCACCTACATTGGCTCTATGCCGGGTAAGCTTATTCAAAAGATGGCGAAAGTCGGGGTGAAAAACCCACTCTTCTTACTCGATGAAATCGACAAGATGTCATCGGATATGCGTGGTGATCCGGCTTCTGCACTGCTAGAGGTGCTTGACCCTGAGCAAAACAACTCGTTTAACGATCACTACCTAGAAGTGGATTATGACCTGTCGGATGTGATGTTCGTTGCGACTTCAAACTCGATGAACATTCCAGGCCCATTACTGGACCGTATGGAAGTGATTCGTTTATCGGGGTACACCGAAGATGAAAAACTCAATATTGCCAAAGACCATCTGGTCAGTAAGCAAGTTGAGCGTAACGGCCTCAAGCCAAGCGAGATCGTGATTGAAGATTCTGCGATTGTCGGCATTATTCGCTATTACACTCGTGAAGCGGGCGTGCGTGGTCTGGAGCGCGAAATCTCAAAGATCTGTCGTAAAGCCGTGAAGAAAATTCTGCTCGATAAAGGCGTGAAAACCGTTGTTGTAAACCAACAAAACTTAAAAGAGTTTTTAGGTGTACAACGCTTTGACTACGGTAAAGCGGAAGAGAGCAACCGTATTGGTCAAGTGAATGGCCTCGCGTGGACGGAAGTGGGCGGTGATTTACTAACCATCGAAACCCAATCGATGCCGGGTAAAGGTAAACTTACCCAAACCGGTTCATTGGGTGATGTGATGCAAGAGTCGATTCAAGCGGCGATGACGGTGGTGCGCTCTCGTGCAGAAAAATTGGGCATCAACCCTGATTTCTACGAGAAAAAAGATATCCATGTCCATGTCCCAGAAGGTGCGACACCTAAAGATGGCCCAAGTGCGGGTATCGCCATGTGTACAGCGCTGGTTTCTAGTTTGACCGGTAACCCAGTCAAAGCAGAAGTTGCCATGACCGGTGAAATCACTCTACGTGGTGAAGTATTACCGATTGGTGGTTTGAAAGAGAAACTGCTGGCAGCACATCGCGGTGGCATCAAAACGGTGCTGATCCCGAAAGATAATGAGCGCGATCTGGAGGAGATCCCAGATAACGTGATCGCCGATCTGCAAGTACTTCCAGTGCAGTGGATTGACGAGGTGCTCAAAGTTGCCTTGGAGCAAGACCCGACAGGGGTTAGCTTTGAGAGCAAAAAGAGTGATGCATAGCAAAAATAAGTAAATCTTTACGCTGATAGGTCTAAAAAGGCTTGTCAGCGTTTTTTTTGAAGGCTAACGTTACTGTCAATAGCTTCTAGCCCTGATGCAACAAGGCTTTAGGCTAGTTTTAAACTTTAATGGAACGAAATCGGCACCGATAAAATAATAAAGGGTGACCAAAGGGGAATCACAGTGAATAAGACACAACTAGTAGAACAAATTGCAGCGAACGCAGATATCTCTAAAGCCTCTGCAGGTCGCGCTCTTGACGCATTCATCGAAGCAGTCAGCGGCACACTACAATCAGGTGACCAAGTGGCACTGGTTGGTTTTGGTACGTTCAGCGTACGTACTCGCGCAGCGCGTACTGGTCGTAACCCAAAAACTGGCGAAGAGATCAAAATCGCTGAAGCGAAAGTGCCTTCATTCAAAGCAGGTAAAGCTCTGAAAGACGCTTGCAACTAATTTGAATGAAGATTTTGCACTTTTCTGCAAAATAAATTCGAACCTTTTGAAATTATGCGCATCCTACTGATGCGCATTTCTTTTTCTGATATTATCGCGCCATTCATTTTGGGCTTACGTGCCTGATATCAACCCCGGAGAGTAGTAGCACTATGATGGATCGATTACGCGAAGGCGTGAACAGCATCGCGGTTAAAATTATCCTTGGATTAATCATCCTGTCTTTCATTTTTGCTGGTGTAGGTAACTACCTGATCAGCGGCGGTAATAACGCGGCCGCTAAAGTAGGCAATGCGGAAATCAGTCGTGGTGATTTTGAGCAAGCCTATCAAAACGAACGTAACCGTATGCAAGCTCAACTGGGCGATTATTTTTCAAACTTGCTGGCGGATCCGGCCTATGTCGCCTCTTTCCGTAAGTCAGTATTAGATCGTATGGTGAACGATTTGCTCTTAGAGCAACATGCAGCGTCACTAGGGCTACGTGTGAGTGATGAGCAAGTTCGCCAATTGATTTTAGAAATCCCACAATTTCAATCTCAAGGCGTATTTGACTCTGCGGCTTACCAAGCGACTCTGCGTCGCGCAGGCTTTACTCCTGAGATGTATGCTGAATACTTACGCAAAGATTTAGTGCGTAATCAATTGATGAGTGCATTGCAGGGAAGTGAATTCAGCCTTTCTGGTGAAGTAAACTTGCAAGACCAATTGATTTCTCAGACGCGTGATATTCGTACGATCACCTTATCTCTAGAAGACTTCGCAAAAAAAGTGACGTTAAGCGATGAAGAGATCGATCAGTACTACAAAACTAACACCGAGCGTTTTACTCGCCCTGAGCAGGTAAAAGTCTCTTATGTTGAGCTCTCTGCTGATGGACTGAAAGCGCAAGTGAGCGTCGATGATGCGGCAGCGCAGCAGTACTACCAAGAACATTTGGATAAGTACTCTACTGCAGAGCAGCGCAATGTGAGCCATATCCTGATTGAAGGTAATGATGAGCAAAAAGCGCAAGCGATTTTGGATGAACTGAATGCTGGTGCTGATTTTGCGACTTTAGCGAAAGAAAAATCGCAAGATCTCGGCAGTGCGGCAGAAGGCGGTTCACTGGGTTGGATTGAACCTGACACTATGGACCCAGCTTTCGAAGCGGCAGCATTTGCGTTAACTGAGAAGGGCCAAGTTTCGGGTCTTGTAAAGTCTGATTTCGGTTATCACATCATTCGCTTAGACGAGATCAAAGCACCTGTGGTGAAGCCATACAGTGAAGTTGAGCAGGCGATCAAACAAGAACTGATTGATCAGCAAGCCCTTGATAGTTTCTATGCTAAGCAGAGTGAACTTGAAAAGATGGCATTTGAACATTCAGACTCTCTGGATGAAGCGGCCAAGGCTATCTCAGCAACGGTTGTGCACACCGATTTTATCTCTGCCGAACAAGCTCCTGAGGTGTTAACCACTCCTGCGGTACTGCAAGCGCTGAAATCACCAGAAGTGAAAGAAGATGGTCTCAACTCTGAAGTGATTGAAGTGGCTCCTGAGCATGTCGTGGTGGTGCGTGTTGAAGAGTTTCGTCCAGAAACTGTGCTGCCACTTGATGAAGTCAAATCGCAAGTGGTTGAGCAGCTATCTCGTATGAAAGGTGAACAACAAGCACTTGAACTGGGTAACCAGCTTGTGACTGCGTTGAAAGCGGGTGAAACGGATCTGCTAGCGCAAAAAGGTGTGTCTTTTGGCGAATTACAAATGATCGATCGCAGTTCACCTCTTGCCAACACGGTTTACGCCATGGTGAAACCACAAGAGGGCGAGAAGGTTTATGCCCAAGCGAAAGATTTTGACGGCAATATCGTTGTGATTGAGTTGAGCAAAGTGGAAAGTAAACTGACACCAGCTTATCACGAACAGATCGCTACACAGTTAGAACGTATCGGTTCTCAGCAAGATCTGGCGGGTGTGATCAGTGTGTTGCGTCAAAACACCGATATTGAGTATCACATTGCGACAGAATAAGCATTCTTAGTGTAATTGATATGTTTAAAGAAACGGGCTACAGCAGTAGCCCGTTCTATTTATAAACTGTCGAAATTTCCATCATTTTTCCCCTCGCTATCATAAGCCCTCAACAACCAAAATGAGGGTCTATCATGCAAATCAAAACCAAAATAGTGACACTGTTTCTTTCTCTCTGCCTGCCGACATTACCGTTACTGGCCAATGCCGAGGAAACGGCCCCCGCTGCGCAGGTAGAAGAAGGTATTGTGATCACTGTCAACATTAATACCGCTTCTGCAGAAGAACTGGCGACGTTACTCAAAGGCATCGGGCTTAAGAAAGCTCAGGCCATTGTCGATTATCGAGAAGCCAACGGCCCTTTTACTCATATCGATGATCTGACGAATGTGAAAGGGATTGGTGAAGCGACAGTGCGCAACAATGCCGCAAGGATCTTGTTATAAGCTGCAATCATGTGTCTCGTAATAACTCGGCTTCGGCCGAGTTAATTTTTTAACTCAGTAGCCTTTTTATGGTTAATCAGGACTCTTACCTAGCACCAGAGAGCCTTTGCACTTATAATTCTTCGCCGAAAACGCGGGCGTGACGATTCCAATCGCCTAAAAACAAAAAAGTGGAGAAATACATGTCTTCTCATACGCCAGTGGTTACCGTTGATGGACCTAGCGGTGCAGGTAAAGGCACATTGTGCATGTTGTTGGCTAAAAAACTCGGTTTTCAGCTATTGGATTCTGGCGCGATTTATCGCGTGTTGGCCTTGGCGGCTCTTCATCATGGCGTTGATCTTGAATCGGAAGACGCTTTGGTTCCTCTTGCTACGCATCTTGATGTGCAGTTCATCGCGGAAGGCGACTTAGTGAAAGTCATCCTCGAAGGTGAAGATGTGTCTCGCGAGCTGCGTAAAGAAGAAACTGGGATGGCTGCGTCAAAAGTCGCGGCATTACCTCGGGTACGTGAAGCGCTGCTGCGCCGTCAACGCGCGTTTGCTAGTGGTATTGGATTAGTTGCAGATGGCCGTGATATGGGCACTGTGGTTTTTCCAGCGGCGGAAGCAAAAATTTTCCTTGATGCGAGTGCGGAAGAAAGAGCCCGTAGACGCTTCAAGCAGTTGCAACTGAAGGGGCTTGATGTTAAATTTGACGCCCTTTTAAGCGAAATTCAGGAAAGAGACGACCGCGACAGAAATCGTGCTGTTGCTCCATTACGTCCTGCTGAAGACGCATTAGTGCTTGATTCAACCACATTGACTATCGATGAAGTGGTGGAACAAGCGCTACAATATATTGAATCTAAGCTAGTGTGAATGGTTCACGCTAGGTAAGAACGTCGGTCGCAAGGATGATGACTGGCGAATTTAATAACCCCACGTGGTAGGACACCCGTGGCCGTTTAATTATTGAAGATTAAATAAATGACTGAATCTTTTGCTCAACTCTTTGAAGAGTTTCTGAACGAGACCCAATTCCAACAAGGTACTATCGTTAAAGGTACTGTAGTAGCAATCGAGAACGGCTACGTTCTGGTTGATGCTGGCCTGAAGTCTGAGTCTGCTATCCCTGCTGAACAATTCAAGAACGCTGCTGGCGAACTAGAAGTTCAAGTCGGTTCTCAAGTAGACGTAGCTCTGGACGCGGTTGAAGATGGTTTCGGCGAAACTCAACTTTCTCGTGAGAAAGCGAAGCGCCATGAAGCTTGGATCGTACTTGAAAAAGCTTACGAAGAAGCTGCAACTGTTATCGGTATCATTAACGGTAAAGTTAAAGGCGGTTTCACTGTTGAACTGAACGGTATCCGTGCGTTCCTGCCAGGTTCTCTGGTTGACGTACGTCCAATCCGTGACACTGCTCACCTAGAAAACAAAGAGCTAGAGTTCAAAGTTATCAAGCTAGACCAGAAGCGTAACAACGTTGTTGTTTCTCGTCGTGCAGTTATCGAATCTGAAAGCAGCGTAGAGCGTGATGAACTGCTTGAAACTCTGCAAGAAGGTACTGAAGTTAAAGGTATCGTTAAGAACCTGACTGACTACGGTGCATTCGTTGATCTGGGCGGCGTTGACGGTCTGCTACACATCACTGACATGGCTTGGAAGCGCGTTAAGCATCCATCAGAAATCGTTAACGTTGGTGACGAGATCCTAGTTAAAGTACTGAAGTTCGATCGTGATCGTACTCGCGTATCTCTAGGTCTGAAACAGCTAGGCGAAGATCCATGGGTAGCAATCGCTAAGCGTTACCCAGAAGGTCACAAACTGTCTGGCCGTGTAACTAACCTGACTGACTACGGCTGCTTCGTTGAAATCGAAGAAGGCGTTGAAGGTCTAGTACACGTTTCTGAAATGGACTGGACGAACAAGAACATCCACCCATCTAAAGTTGTTAATGTTGGCGACGAAGTTGAGGTTATGGTTCTGGATATCGACGAAGAGCGTCGTCGTATCTCTCTAGGCCTGAAACAGTGTAAAGCTAACCCATGGCAATCATTCGCTGAAGCGCAAGCTAAAGGCGACAAAGTAACTGGTAAGATCAAGTCTATCACTGACTTTGGTATCTTCATCGGTCTAGAAGGCGGTATCGACGGTCTGGTTCACCTGTCTGACATCTCTTGGAACGTACCAGGAGAAGAAGCTGTTCGTGAATTCAAGAAAGGCGACGAAATCTCTGCAGTTGTTCTAGCAGTAGACGCTGAGCGTGAGCGTATTTCTCTGGGCATCAAGCAAATGGAAAACGATCCATTCAACGCTTATGTTGCAGACAACAAGAAAGGTGCTCTGGTTAACGGTACTGTAACTGCAGTTGACGCGAAAGGCGCAACCATCGAGCTAGAAGACGGCGTTGAAGGTTACATCCGCGCTTCTGAAGTATCACGTGACCGTATCGAAGATGCATCACTGATCCTGAACGTTGGTGACAAAGTTGAAGCGAAATTTACTGGTGTTGACCGTAAAAACCGCGTAATCAACCTGTCTATCAAAGCGAAAGATGAAGCTGAAGAGCAAGAAGTAATGGCAACTCTGAACAAGCAAGATGAAGCTGCGTTCGGTAATGCTATGGCTGACGCTTTCAAAGCAGCGAAAGGCGAATAATAGCCAAACGCTAATAGACAAAAGGAGCCGCAAGGCTCCTTTTTTGTTGTCATCCCTAAACCACCGCTTTTAGCGATGGTGCTTGTTGTAATCTTATGATCGCCACCTAAGATTAAACATGAGCAGTTGCCAAAAAGCCGCATAACGTTCACTCTTAGAAATAAAACAGTAAACCTAATGTAAGATCTCGCCCAACGTCGAGTTCTTTTTCTACAATGTAAATCAAGTGTTTGTTGGAATTGATATTACTGACTATAATTGAGCAGTAACAACTCGAAGAGGGAAACTATGACTAAGTCCGAACTGATAGAAAGACTCTGTGCCGAACAAACGCACTTGTCTGCGAAAGAGATCGAAGATGCGGTAAAAAATATCCTTGAGCATATGGCCTCAACGTTAGAAGCGGGGGAGCGCATCGAGATTCGTGGTTTCGGTAGCTTTTCCTTACACTATCGTGAGCCGCGTGTAGGGCGTAATCCTAAGACTGGCGATAAGGTGGAGTTGGAAGGTAAGTACGTTCCGCATTTCAAACCAGGTAAGGAACTACGCGAACGCGTTAACTTGTAATCTGAGTAAAGTTTGTTCACACGAGCGGCATGCTAATCCAGCGTGCCGCTTTTTTATATCAGCATGACTATTAGCCGTGGTTTGTCGCGCCGTTTTCCTGCATAATCGGTGTGCCAATTTGTGAAAAGGTAATGACTTATGAAAATTATAAAGATAGTCGCCGTACTCGCTCTTTTCTTAATCGCATTAGCATTAGGCTCGCAAAACCAATCGGTTGTGGTATTTAACTACTTACTAGCGCAAGGTGAGTTTCATTTATCGACCTTACTGGGTACGGTTTTTATTGTCGGCTTTGCTTGTGCAGCGATTCTTTTCGGTGGCATGCATTTCAAGTCGCAACTGAGAATTCGCAAACTTACCAAACAGTTAAAATTGGCCAATCAGCAATCCGCACCTGAAACGAAAGTGCATAGCGGATAAGGCTGTTTTCGATGTTAGAAATACTGTTCCTGTTATTGCCCATCGCCGCCGCCTACGGCTGGTACATGGGCCATCGTAGCGCCCAGCAAGATAAACAGAAACAATCACACCAAATTTCGCGTCAATACGTGACTGGTTTGAACCTCTTGCTCTCTGATCAATCGGATAAAGCGGTTGATCACTTTATCGAATTATTGCAAGTCGATAATGAAACCATTGATACCCATCTAGCACTCGGTAACCTTTTCCGGTCTCGTGGCGAAGTGGATCGCGCTATTCGTATTCACCAAAACCTTATCTCTCGCTCTGGTTTGACCATAGACCAGAAAAACTTGGCGCTGCAGCAGTTAGCTAAGGACTATATGGTGTCCGGTTTTCTTGATCGTGCTGAGAAAATATTTGAACAACTGATTGATGAGCCTGAGCATCGTGAATCCGCACTCCAGCAGCTCACGGCAATTTATCAACAGACTCGTGAGTGGCACAAAGCGATCGAGTGTGCCACCGCTTTGGTTAAGCTTGGGCGCAAACGTATGAAGGTGAACATTGCGCATTTCTACTGCGAGCTGGCCATGCTTGAAAAGGCGGACAGTAACGATAACAAAGCCATCCAACTGTTTAAAAAAGCATTACAAGAAGATCCGAAATGTGTACGTGCAACCATTTCACTCGGTAAACTCTACCTACAAAACGAAGACTATCAGAAGACTATTGACCATCTAGAGATGGTTCTTGAGCAAGATATCGATTTTATCGGTGAAGTGCTCAATACGTTGGCTGAGTGTTACCACCATTTGGGGCGAGAGCAAGATTTGATCACCTTCTTACGTCGCTGTATTGCCAATAAAGCAGGGGTATCGGCCGAATTAATGCTCGCTCAGTTGGTTGCACAGCATGAAGGTATTGCCGCTGCACAAGAGATTTTAACTCGTCAGTTGGTTAAAAATCCTACTATGAAAGGCTTTTACCGGTTGATTGATTACCATATTGCCGAAGCGGAAGAGGGCAGAGCCAAAGCCAGTCTCTCTACGTTACAACGCTTAGTGGGTGAACAGCTTAAAGTAAAACCCCATTACCGTTGCCGTAAATGTGGCTTTTCGACCCATTCACTTTATTGGCATTGCCCATCATGTAAAAACTGGGGTTCAATCAAGCCAATCAGAGGCTTAGATGGTGAGTAATTAAAAATCAACAGTATGACGCAGCTATTTATGGCTGCTTTTTTTTAACTCGATATACAGATAGGAGAAACGATGAACGACCCAAAAGTGATTGTTGCACTGGACTATGACAATCTGGCGGATGCGCTCGCGTTTGTGGACAAAATTGACCCAAGCACATGTCGACTCAAAGTGGGTAAAGAGATGTTTACTCTATTTGGCCCTGATTTTGTCTGTGAGCTGCATAAACGAGGTTTTTCTGTGTTTCTGGATCTGAAATTTCACGATATTCCGAATACCTGTTCAAAAGCGGTGAAAGCTGCCGCTGAGCTTGGGGTTTGGATGGTGAATGTGCACGCCAGTGGTGGCGAACGAATGATGGCAGCATCGCGTGAGATTCTGGAGCCGTATGGTAAAGATCGCCCACTGCTGATTGGTGTCACTGTATTGACCAGTATGGAATCTGCCGATTTACAAGGTATTGGCATCTTGAGTGCGCCACAAGATCATGTGCTGCGATTAGCAACGCTTACCAAAAATGCTGGTCTTGATGGTGTAGTATGCTCCGCACAAGAGGCATCACTATTGAAGCAACATTTAGGGCGTGAATTCAAACTGGTGACGCCAGGGATTCGTCCAGCGGGTTCAGAGCAAGGCGATCAACGCCGTATTATGACTCCAGCCCAAGCCATTGCCTCTGGTTCAGATTATCTCGTGATCGGTCGCCCTATCACCCAAGCCGCACATCCTGAAGTGGTTCTGGAAGAAATAAACAGCTCTTTAGTTTAGCTTTACTAGATTGGATAAACTCAAGCCCAGTCACAGTACTGGGCTTTTTTAAAAAGGCTATTTAGGAATACCACTGTGAAACTTGAAATCGCTATCGGGAGTGGAAATTAACTCCGCTTCGACTCGGCCAAAATACGCAACACGCTCAGAGATATCGTAGCCCGCAATTTGTTCAGCCAGTTGCAAGTAGTCTTGATAATGGCGAGCTTCAGAGCGAAGCAGAGAAACATAAAATTTTGCTATCTCGTCATCTAAGTAGGGGGCGAGTTTGGCAAAGCGCTCACAAGAGCGAGCCTCAATGTAAGCGCCTACTATCAGCTTATCAATCAATGTCTGTGGTTCATGGGTCTTCATATGGGCTAGAAGTCCTTTGGCATAACGGCTAGCCGGAATTGACTCATACTCCACATTGCGCGCTTGCATAATTTCCAACACTTGATAGAAATGGTGTAGCTCTTCCTTGATTAGCAAGACCATTTTATCGATCAAATCTTGGCTATAAGGAGAATCCGATTTGGCAATAATCGCTTTGGAGATTTGGCTTTTGCCTTTGAGCGAGTGGATATCTCCCATTTTGCGATACGCAAAGTCTTCATAAGGTTTAAACCAATCCAATAGCGAAAGTTCACTCTCTTTATCAACCGCATACTTACGGATCAGAAACATGGCGGATTGACCAGCTTTCAGCTCACATAGCAAATGGTCTAGCAACAAAACTCGTAGGTTTTCAGGTTTGCGCGCTTCATCAACCCATTCGTCAGGTGTCGGGCATAGCAAGAAATGGTTAATCGGTTCTAAAAGTTGTTGGATAGTAGATGGATGAATCATGGGCACTATTTAAGAAAAAGGCCGCATAAGCGGCCTGAAGTTAATCAAGTCATTATCGCGTGGTATCTTACCACTTTTTCTTCTCACCGAAGAGTGCATCCATGTCACTTTTACGTTCATTAACTTCAACCTGCTGTAGGTCAGAAGCACTTTTGTTTTGGCGTTTCTGCTCGAGATCATCATACATGGACTGTAGTTTTTCACGGGCTTGGTTGGAATAGCTATCATTCTTTGATGCCAGCACATCAATCCCTTTCCGTAACAATTGGATTGCAGTACCAGGTTGACCACGTACAATCGAATCATTCGCACGTTTGATTACATTTTCAATGTTGATACGAATCTGAATGGTCTCTAAGCGAGCATTTTCTGCCACATAAGCTTGGGTTTCAAAACGCCCTTTATTGTGCTCACTACGAATGGTGTCACGTAGACGTTTAACCAACTTCAGCATGATGATAGCTTGCTTGTCACTGCTAGGAATTTTAAATGAAGTACTTTCACCGCCTGGATGGTTATTTTGCAGGTGGTTGATCTGCCCTTTCATATTTTCGATACGTTGAGCGAGTTGCTTATTTTTAGGATCAAGGTCATACATGCTTTGTAGTGCATCAAGAATACGGTTATTCAAGCAGACTAAAAGCTCTTTACTGAATGGCAAATGATGAGCATTGCCGATTAAATCTTCAGTTGCATCAATAATCGCTACATAGCGTGATGACTCCTGTTTCTTGGCGCTTTCGACTTTCACCCGATATTGCAACATGATGTTGTAGCCAAGAACCAAAATGAGCAAAATGGCCACCAGAGCAATGATTAAACCTATATTCATAAAATCCGTATCTTCAGTTTTCAATGGCTAACGATTAAGGATACACGCTCGTTGTGATCCCGACAATTTACTCTTTTGATTATTCCCGTTTTATCAAGCAAAAACCGCTTTCCCACGATGAGTTTGGGCGTTGCGTGGCAAATTTTCCACCGAATAAGCAAGGCGCTGAATATTCATTTCACGCTTCTCTCGATAAAGGCTAGGAATTGTCGCGCTGAAGCGTTATAACTAATAATTATAAAATATGTGTGTCTGTGGCAAAACACCGCAAGGGATTATGGGAAAAAGATGAAACTGCAGCAGTTAAAGTACATTGTGGAAGTGGTCAATCATAATTTGAATGTGTCTGCGACCGCGGAAAACCTATATACCTCTCAGCCGGGGATCAGTAAACAGGTCAGGCTGTTAGAAGATGAGCTTGGAATTCAGATTTTTGAGCGAAGCGGCAAGCATTTAACGCAAGTAACGCCTGCGGGCGAGCACATAGTGCGTATTGCGACGGAAATTTTATCGCGCGTCGAAAGCATCAAGGCGGTTGCTGCCGAGCATACGCATCCAGAAATGGGCACGCTGAATATTTCCACTACCCATACCCAAGCCCGCTATGCTCTGCCAGAGGTGATTAAAGGTTTTACTAAGCGTTATCCAAGAGTTTCTTTGCACATGCATCAAGGCACGCCAACTCAAATGTCGGAAGCGATTGCCAAAGGCACTGCAAATTTTGCGATTGCGACAGAAGCGTTGCATTTGTACCAAGATGCAATCATGTTGCCTTGTTATCACTGGAATCGTTCGATAGTCGTGCCTAAAGATCACCCGCTGACCAAGAAAGAGCAGGTGACCATAGAAGATTTAGCGGCTTATCCATTAGTGACCTATGTTTTCGGCTTTACCGGACGTTCAGAGCTTGATAGTGCATTCAATCGAGTTGGCATGACACCGAAAGTGGTTTTTACCGCCACTGATGCGGATGTGATCAAAACGTATGTGCGCATGGGCATTGGGGTTGGTGTGATTGCTAGCATGGCGGTAGACAAAAAGCAGGACACGGATCTGGTGGCGATTGATGCAAGCCATATCTTCAGTGCGAGTACCACCAGTATTGGTTTTCGCCGTGGTACTTTCCTTCGCTCTTATATGTTTGATTTTATGGAGCGCTTTGCTCCACATCTTACCCGTCCCGTAGTAGAGCAAGCCATCTCTTTGAAATCGAATATTGAAATAGCAGAAATGTTTAAGGACATTGATCTGCCTGTGCGTTAACGCGCTTTTACTTTCACTTCATTGTGCTTCCTCCTAGAATGGCTCACCGATAGGAGGAAGCATGCAAGCTCTATTCATACAACTCGATTCATTCTTAACTCAAACCCAATCTTTTTGGCGTTATGAGGCTTTTCATGCTTGCCGTTTATCGGCGTTGCCTTGGGGGGATGCGTATCCCGAGTTAACCGCTTGGCTCTATGCTCTTAGTCAGGATGAGGTCGTGGAGTTCAAAACCGATCCAGAGAAACTCTCTTCCGTCTTATCTGGTTTTTTTCCCGGGTTAGAGGAGATGAAACTCCCAGTCGACATTTCAGACTCTTCCTTGCTTTTACTCCGATTACCAAAGTTTTTTGACAAAGGGATCCCCGGACGTAAATGGCAACAAATAGAAGCGATCAGTAAAGTGCTTGTTGCGCACCATCAAGGCACTCAGTGGTTAGAGTGGTGTGCTGGGAAAGGTTACTTGGGGCGTATTTTGGCGGGGGTGACTCAGCAACCAGTCGTCAGTTTTGAGTATCAAGCCGAGCTTTGCTGCTCTGGACAACAAGAAGCCGATGCGTTGCAACTCCCTATGCAGTTTGTGCAGGGGGATGCATTTGATGAGCGTTCTGCTGCCCTGTTTAATTCCAGTACTCATGCTGTTGCCCTACATGCGTGTGGTGACTTACACGTAAAGATGCTTCATTACGCCACTTCTTCGCATGCCGCGGCGATTAGCTTTTCTCCCTGCTGCTACCATTTGATTCGAGATAACGAATATCACGCGATGTCGAAAGTGGCGGCTCAGTCAGATTTGCAATTGACCCGTCGAGAACTGCGACTGCCACTGCAAGAAACCGTGACCGGAGGGGAAAGGGTTAGACGGCAGCGACAGCAAGAGATGGTTTATCGGTTAGGATTTGATGCTCTGGTGAGTCAAGTCGGCCATCAAGCGGGTTATATACCTATCCCTAGTATTCAGAAATCAAAACTCAACCAAGGGTTTGCCGAGTTTTGCCAGTGGGCGGCTCAAGAGAAAAATATCGCTATGGATTTCACTCACGTCGATTTGGCTCATTTTGAAAGTTTAGGCTATCAGCGATTCTGGCAGATGGAACGGATAAGTTTAGTTCAAGACGGGTTTCGGCGGCTGCTAGAGCTATGGTTGGTGTTGGATAAAGCGCTCTATTTGCAGGAGCAGGGCTATCAAGTCAGGGTGAGTGAGTTTTGCGATCGTAAAGCAACACCGCGCAATTTAGTGGTCAATGCTTGGCGCTGAATTGAAGAGGGGAGAGCCGATAATATCGGCTCTCTGAATCATTAATTAAACATCGCAATCGCTTTAGCGGGGTCGACATAATCGAGGCCAAAGTTTTCTGCAACCTCTTTGTAAGTCACTTTTCCGTGAATTACGTTGAGGCCTTTTAAAAATCCTGCATCTTCTAGGGCTTTTTGGTAGCCTTTATTGGCGAGTTTAACGATATATGGTAGCGTGGCGTTATTAAGAGCAAAGGTAGAAGTGCGCGCCACAGCGCCGGGCATATTGGCTACACAGTAGTGCACCACATCATCAACAATATAAGTGGGCTCTGCGTGAGTGGTAGGGTGAGAGGTTTCGAAGCAACCCCCTTGGTCGATCGCTACATCAACTACGGCTGAACCGGGTTTCATGCGTTTGATGTGTTGCTGAGTGACCAGTTTAGGCGCAGCAGCACCAGGGATAAGAACGGCACCGATCACTAAGTCTGCTTCTAATACGTATTTTTCGATGGCATCTGCGGTGGAATATACGACGTTAGCTCGGCCTTGAAACTCTTCATCGAGTTTACGTAGAGTATCGATGTTGCGATCTAGAATAGTGACATCGGCACGTAGGCCAATAGCCATACGGGCTGCGTTAGCGCCGACTACACCGCCGCCGAGTACTACGACTTTTGCAGGAGCAACACCGGGAACGCCACCGAGTAATAAGCCACTGCCGCCACGTGATTTTTCTAAGGTTTGAGCGCCAGCCTGAATGGACATACGGCCTGCGACTTCAGACATCGGTGCCAGTAGTGGTAAGCGACCCATATTATCTGTTACAGTCTCATAGGCTATGCAGACAGCTTTGCTCTTGATTAGCTCTTCAGTTTGTGGAAAATCTGGAGCCAGGTGCAAATAAGTAAATAAAATTTGCCCCTCTTTGAGCATGGCTCGCTCGATAGCTTGAGGTTCTTTAACCTTTACAATCATCTCTGCTTTCGCGAAGACGTCTGCAGCGGTAGGAAGAATGGATGCGCCTACAGCGATGTAATCATCGTCTGAAAAGCCGATGCCGGAACCGGCATTTGTTTCTACGTAAACTTGGTGTCCGTGTGAGACAAGCTCCCGCACGCTAGCTGGAATCATGCCCACACGATATTCGTGGTTCTTGATTTCTTTAGGAACGCCAATGATCATCCTAACTCCTTAGATTAATTTGGTTGTATTGACTACATGTAGGGTTGTTCTATCGAATTTGTGGCTAGTATAGTGACTAGTGTGAAAAATTTGATGCTAAATATTAAGAAGTTGTAGTATATTTTTTTGCAAGGAAGTAATAAGGTGGAATAAAAAATGGTGGATAGTTATAAGAAGCCGTCTAAGGACTTAGACCGTATAGATCGCAATATATTGAATGAATTGCAAAAAGACGGTCGAATTTCAAACGTAGAGTTATCAAAGCGTGTAGGGCTTTCACCTACGCCTTGTCTTGAGCGTGTTCGTCGTCTAGAACGTCAAGGGTTTATTACTGGTTATACTGCATTATTGAACCCTCAGTATTTGGACGCGTCACTGTTGGTGTTTGTTGAAATTACGTTAAATCGTGGCGCGCCCGATGTATTTGAACAGTTTAATGCCGCGGTACAAAAGTTGGATGATATTCAAGAGTGTCACCTAGTTTCTGGTGATTTTGACTATCTGCTGAAAACCCGTGTATCGGATATGGGGGCTTATCGCCGTTTGTTAGGTGATACCTTGCTCCGTTTGCCGGGAGTCAATGACACTCGTACTTACGTGGTCATGGAAGAAGTGAAGCAAACCAACCAATTAGTGATTAAAACTCGCTAACTTAAAGCGAATGTTGGAGATCTTTCCACATTCTGACTTTCGCGAATTGGGTTTTTGCCCTTGATATGGTTAAATCTCCAAACAAACCGAGCGGCGTTGGCCGCTCGGACTGTTTCACCGCCATGAAACTGCGTATAGTGTTGCGCATTATGGCCTTAATCATAGTCAAGTTGGTTTATGTTCAAAGAGAACAAAAATAAAGTCGAAACCATTATTAAAACGAGTGAAGAGGCTCCTTCTTCTCGACTCAATGGCTCACAACGTCTTAAAGAAAGCGGATTGATCTTAGCTTTCTTGTTTTCGATATTTCTTGCCGTTGCTCTGTTTGGTTTTAACCCCGCTGATCCATCTTGGTCACAAACGGCTTGGGGGACTGACATTCACAATGCGGGTGGTTTAGTTGGCGCTTGGTTAGCTGACACCCTGTTCTTCGTTTTTGGCTCTTTAGCCTATCCATTACCTTTTATTATTGCATTTGCAGCATGGGTGCTGTTGCGCAAACGTGATGAAGGTGACGAAATCGATTTCACTCTTTGGGGAACTCGACTCCTTGGTCTAACCATAGTGCTATTGACCAGTTGTGGTCTTGCCGACATCAACTTTGATGACATTTGGTATTTTTCATCAGGTGGAGTGATTGGCGATGTATTGACCAGCTTAGCACTGCCGATCTTGAACATTCTTGGAACAACGCTTGTGTTGCTCTTTTTGTGGGGGGCTGGCATTACCTTGTTGACTGGGATCTCTTGGCTTCGGATTGTGGAATGGATTGGTGAGCGTAGCATTGCGGCATTTGTCGGGCTGTTTAACCGCTTACGCGGTGAAAAAGCGGAGCGTGTGAAACCGGCATTGGTAAAGCCTGAACTGCCAGTTGAAGAGCTAGAACCGACATTTTCTGCGCCAATGGATACTGAGATTGACGAGCCTGCCCCGAGCTTACGTCGCTTCAATATTCATATGCCAGAAGAGCGTGACGTACCTGACATTCATTTTGAGCCCCAAGTAGAGCCTAAAGTCGAGTTGAAACCAGAGCCGCCAAGGCAGCGCGAACCTGCCCCTCATTTCTCACGGGTAGCCGCTCAAAATACACAGGTAGAGCCTGTCAGCTCTACGCGCACTCAGCAATGGGATGCCACGATAGAAGAACTGGAGCAACAGGCTCGTCTAGTCGATGACTATGCTGTCGAGGATGATGCAGTGCCAAGCGTTCTTACCTCCAGCACTCTTTCGGATGTTGAAGATTCCATTTTGACCACTGCCATCTCGGTGGATGAAGAAGAGGAGAGCCTCTCTGAAAACTTTAACCACTCGTTCAATATTGAGGTAGAAGATGAAGAAGTTGAGCCCAGCATTGCTAACTTGCATTGGTCAGATGATGAAGATGAGCTTGAAGAAACGCCTTCGGTTATGGTATCGCCCGCAATAGAGTCTGATTGGGAAGACGAGGATGAGCCTGACGATCGCGATGTGGCGGCATTTCAAAACATCGTTTCGCAAGCACAAGCGAATGCGGCTGCGCAGCAAAACCCGTTTTTAGTGCAGAAGGCAGTAAACTTGCCGAAACCAACAGAGCCTATGCCAACGCTAGAGCTGCTGTACCATCCAGAAAAGCGTGAAAACTTTATCGATCGTGAAGCTTTAGAAGAGATCGCGCGTCTGGTTGAGTCCAAACTGGCTGATTACAAAATCCAAGCGCAAGTCGTGGATATTTTCCCGGGGCCTGTGATCACCCGTTTTGAGCTAGATTTAGCGCCGGGTGTGAAAGTGAGCCGAATTTCTAGTCTGTCGATGGACTTAGCCCGTTCACTCTCGGCGATGGCTGTGCGTGTCGTGGAAGTTATTCCCGGTAAACCTTATGTCGGGCTTGAGCTGCCAAACATGTCACGTCAAACCGTGTATCTATCCGATGTGATTGCCAGTACGCAATTTAAAGAGTCGAAGTCACCTACGACCGTCGTGCTTGGCCAAGATATCGCCGGCGATGCCGTGGTAGCGGATCTGTCTAAAATGCCTCATGTGTTGGTGGCGGGTACCACTGGTTCAGGTAAGTCGGTTGGGGTCAACGTGATGATCCTGAGCATGTTGTATAAGGCTTCCCCAGAAGATGTCCGCTTCATCATGATTGACCCGAAAATGTTGGAGCTTTCCGTGTATGAAGGCATTCCTCATCTGTTGGCGGAGGTGGTGACCGACATGAAAGATGCCTCTAACGCGCTGCGCTGGTGTGTCGGAGAAATGGAGCGTCGTTATAAGCTGATGTCGGTACTTGGTGTACGTAATATCAAAGGCTTTAACGATAAACTGCGTATGGCTGCTGAAGCCGGACATCCTATCTACGATCCTCTTTGGAAAGACGGAGATAGCATGGAGAGTGAGCCGCCACTATTAGAAAAACTGCCTTATATTGTGGTCGTGGTCGATGAATTTGCTGACCTGATGATGGTAGTAGGTAAAAAAGTCGAAGAGCTGATTGCGCGTTTGGCACAAAAAGCCCGTGCGGCGGGTATTCACTTGATTTTGGCTACGCAGCGCCCATCTGTGGATGTGATTACGGGTCTGATTAAAGCCAACATCCCGACCCGTGTTGCTTTTACTGTCTCCACGAAAACCGACTCTCGGACGATTTTGGATCAGAGCGGCGCAGAGTCGCTGCTCGGTATGGGGGATATGCTCTATTTACCTGCCGGTTCCAGTCATACGATTCGTGTACATGGTGCATTTGCCTCGGATGATGATGTGCATGCTGTGGTCAATAACTGGAAGGCAAGGGGCAAGCCGAATTACATCAGTGAGATTATCCAAGGCGATCACGGCCCAGAAGCCTTATTGCCCGGAGAGCAGTCTGAATCAGACGAAGAACTTGACCCACTGTTTGATCAAGTGGTTGAGCACGTTGTCGAAACGCGCCGAGGCTCAGTTTCTGGGGTTCAACGCCGTTTTAAAATTGGTTATAACCGCGCTGCACGTATTGTTGAGCAGCTTGAGGCTCAAGGTATTGTGAGTGCGCCAGGGCATAACGGTAATCGTGATGTATTGGCTCCTGCACCTATACGAGATTAAACAGTAGAAACAACAAAAGTAAAAAAGGCGCTTTAAGCGCCTTTTTTATCAACCGGATTGAGCGATGTGATTGGCTTAACGTGAGGTTTTGGCCAGTTGTGCAATGACAAAAATCGCTAATGCGAGTAAGTTTGCCGCAAAGATAACGACGAGCCACTGCGGCATAGAGAGCGTCAAAAACTGCCATACCACCTTGCTACAGTCACCATATGCTTCAAACAGATTGGGAGCCCATTGGTTGAGCGGAGCCCAAGCCGGGAAGGTGACAAACAGATCGCAAGTAGCAAAAGGCGAAGGGTTAAACTGGTAGTTCACATGCTCGATCGCCAGCATCAAACCTTTGTAGCTGCTGGCACCCCAAGCAGCAAAACCGAGCCAACGTACGACAGGGTTTTGTGGTGCAATTGCGCCAATCAAGGCGGCGACACCAATCCCCAGCATAGCGATACGTTCATAGATACACATGACACACGGTGCAAGTAGCATCACATGTTGAAAGTACATGGCACACAAGGTAAAGAAAACGACAAATGCCAGCAGCAACAGCCAAGATAATCGCGACTGAGAAAAGGTTTTAAGGGAGGATAATATACGCACAGATAGATCCTTGTTAAAAAGAAAAGCTCTGAATACTCAGAGCTTTGTATCTTGGATTAGTTTCAGGTTCAATTGAAATTTAGTGGCCACTTTGCAGTAGTGCATCTGCAGCTGGCGCGACATGATGGCTGATCCAACCTAGGCTGTAGAACACTTCAGTCATTGGCTCAAGTAAGAACATGATGCCAATAAAACCAACCAGTGAAAGCGCCAGCGTATAAGGAAACGCCATGATGACCATACGACCGTAAGAGAGACGGATCAGTGGCGCCAAAGCCGAAGTGAGCAAGAATAAGAAGGCCGCTTGACCGTTCGGTGTGGCTACTGAAGGTAAGTTGGTGCCGGTATTGATGGCGACGGCCAACAAATCAAATTGGTCACGTGAAATCATGCCTTCCATCAGTGCGGTTTTCACTTCTGTGATGTAAACCGTCCCCACAAACACGTTGTCTGACACCATGGAAAGTAGACCATTCGCCACATAGAAGAGTGCGAGCTGAGTGCCATGGTCTTCGACATTTAGTACCGCATCAATCACGGGTTTGAACAGCTCTTGGTCGATAATAACCGCAACAATCGAGAAGAAAACAGCCAGCAATGCGGTAAACGGCAGCGCTTCTTCAAACGCTTTACCTAGCGAATGTTCTTCAATCACACCAGTAAACGCCGTGGCGAGAATAATCACCGACAAACCAATAAGACCAACGGCGGCTAAGTGAAGAGCTAAGCCCACAATCAACCAAACCGCGATAGCACCTTGCACCCAGAGTTTGGCAACGTCTTGGTTTGTGCGGTTTTTGCGCTCTTCTGAGTCAAAATCGAGCAGAATTTGACGAACATTGGCAGGAAGACAAGCTCCATAGCCAAAAATGCGGAATTTCTCAACCAACATACAGGTCAGCATACCTGCAATAAACACGGGTACGGTAACGGGAGCCATGCGGAGTAAGAACTCACCAAATTGCCAGCCTGCTTGGTCAGCAATGATCAGGTTTTGTGGTTCACCCACCATGGTGGTGACACCACCCAGTGCTGTACCCACACCTGCGTGCATCAGCAGTGAACGTAAAAATGCACGATAGTTTTCTAAGTCATCACGAGTTAATTCTGAAATACCTTCATCATGGGTGTGATCGTGAGAAGAGTGAACACTTTGACCCGAAGCAACCTTGTGATAAATCGAGTAGAAACCCACCGCCACACTGATGATGACCGCAATCACTGTCAGCGCATCTAGGAAGGCAGAGAGAAACGCTGCCGTAACACTAAAGGCTATCGAAAGGAGAACTTTGGAGCGAATGCCAAGCAGAATTTTAGTGAAAATAAACAGCAGCAGTTGCTTCATAAAATAGATGCCTGCCACCATAAACACCAACAGTAGCAATACCTCGATATTGGCAACCAGTTCATGCTTAACTTGCCCCGGACTTGTCATCCCAATCGCAATCGCTTCAATCGCAAGTAAACCACCGGGTTGTAGAGGGTAGCATTTCAGTGCCATGGCCAGAGTAAAAATAAACTCAACCACTAATAACCAACCCGCGAGGAAGGGATTAATAAAGAAGAACACTATTGGGTTAATAATAAGAAAAGCAATGATGGCAACTTTGTACCAATCAGGCGCTTTACCAAGGAAATTCTTGATAAACGCGTTTCCGAGGGACATCGGCATGATGATTACTCTTTAACTGTTGTTATAGATAGACTTTGTGTCGTACCTGCTTTCACCAAAGCATGAGACTCAGTGTGTAGACAAAATCTTTTCAACAGTGATTTAGCAGGAAAATAAGGTTGTTCACCGATTCAATTCCAGCTAAGTCACTCCCTGAGAAAAACAAGCACTCCGTACTTCGACCGCAACTCTACTTGTCGTTACACAATAGTCAACAACAAATATCATGATGATAAAAAGTTACTAAACTTTCGTTAAAAAACGCGATCTAAGTGGTGTAAGCATAACACAAAGTTGACGAAAAATTCATTTAGAAGCCGTGAGTTAAGTGAAATTGAATTTAATACATCTTTACTCCAAAGAAATACCTCTTTCGAGTAAGTTTATTTTGCTAATTAGAAATAGGAGAGTGTGAGCTGTGTCCATTTAATTTCAGGTGTTTTATGTAGTCGATGAAAAGAAAAGTGTTTACCAGTCATCTTATAAGCAAAATGTTCACAATGATTCGCTCAAGTTAAATTAGAGTAATTGCACTATGTCTGCTTTGTGACAAGTTTATCGATGCTTGGTTTTCGACGTACACCAACTAGTGGTATGATGAGTGCCATTCGACCCAAATAAAACAAGTATTGGATTAGTCATTAATGGTCATTAAGGCAAAAAGCCCAGCCGGTTTCGCTGAGAAGTATATTATTGAAAGTATTTGGAACGGCCGCTTTCCGCCAGGTTCCATCTTACCTGCAGAGCGTGAGCTTTCTGAATTGATCGGTGTTACGCGTACCACACTACGTGAGGTGTTACAGCGTTTAGCGCGTGATGGTTGGCTCACGATTCAACACGGTAAACCCACCAAAGTGAATCAGTTTATGGAAACATCAGGTTTGCATATTCTTGATACCTTGATGACTCTTGATGCAGAGAATGCCACCAGCATTGTTGAAGACTTACTAGCTGCAAGAACCAATATCAGCCCCATTTTCATGCGTTACGCTTTTAAGCTAAATAAAGAGAGCGCAGAGCGGATCATGATCAATGTGATTGAGTCTTGTGAAGCCTTGGTTAACGCCCCTTCTTGGGATGCGTTTATCGCAGCTTCTCCCTATGCGGAAAAAATCCAGCAGCACGTGAAAGAAGACAGCGAAAAAGATGAGCTCAAAAGGCAGGAAATCTTGATCGCGAAAACATTTAATTTCTACGATTATATGTTATTCCAACGTCTCGCTTTCCATTCTGGTAACCAGATTTACGGTTTGATCTTTAACGGGTTGAAAAAGCTGTATGACCGTGTGGGAAGTTACTATTTTTCCAATCCTCAAGCGCGTGAATTGGCCATGGAATTCTACCGTCAGCTGTTAGCTGTGTGCCAAAGCGGCGAGCGTGAGCATTTGCCTCAGGTTATTCGTCAGTATGGTATTGCTAGCGGACACATCTGGAATCAGATGAAAATGACGCTGCCGTCCAATTTTACTGAAGACGATTGCTAATCTAGCACTGTTCGTTTTCGTTAAAGAAGCCCGCATTGTCACGTGGGCTTTTTACTATTGAAATTAATCTCAATCCCTTGAGTTTAGTGATGATGATTATCCCCTTTCTACTTGAAGCTGCAGGGGGGTTGGCTACGTTCGTTCACCCCAATCACATAGTCTCTCTATGCTCATGGGGATGAACTCACTTGCCGCCTACCTGCAACTCCAAGTTGTTTGGGTATATGATCTTAATAATCGCCGCGATTAACTAGTGCTAATTCAGAAACAATCTATTTCCTAAATCTTGGTTTATTTCCAGATTGAGGCCACTTCTTCTTCCGTCAAATAGCGGTATTCCCCCGGTTCAAGGGTTTCATCTAAGGTAATCTGACCAATGCGTTCACGATGTAACCCTATGACTTTGTTACCTAAAGCGGCAAACATACGCTTCACTTGGTGATACTTTCCTTCATGGATAGTCAATAGCACTTCCGTTTCACTGATCACCTCCAGTTGCGCGGGCAAAGTCAGCTCACGTTCACCACGCAATTCAATACCTCGGTTAAATTGCTCTGCGTAATCAGCTTGAATGGGATCCGCCAACCACACGCGGTAGGTCTTCTCACACTTATGTTTTGGTGACGTGACTCGGTGCGACCATTGCCCATCATCAGTGATCAGCAGTAAACCTGTGGTATCGACATCCAAGCGGCCTGCAAAGTGCAGATCTTGAATATTAACTTCATCAAGCAAGGTAAACGCCGTTTGGTTAAAACCATCTTCATGTGAACAGACCACGCCATCTGGTTTGTGCATCATGATGTAACGCGGACCATGCAACGTAATTTCACGGCCTTGCCACTCAACGCACGACGTCTCTTTAAGTTTGAACGCACCACTTTTTTGCACCACATCATCGACGGTCACTTCACCACTTTTGAGAAGTTGAGTGGCCTCTTTACGCGTTGTACCGAGCGCATCACACAGGAATTTGTCTAAACGCATGCTTACCTCATCTGCTGGAAGTCGGCTATTATACAGACCTCACACAATAATTACCCAGCGCAATTGCTTGCGGCCAACATCAAACGATGCAAAAGCCGTCAATTGCCCAGATAACCTCGGTAACGCCCAGCGGATGTATACGTTACGACCTTATCAAGCCGACTCAGTGAAAGCCGTCGTGCACTATTTTCGCCAGCACTCTACCCCGGCCGTGATTGTGCTTCCGACCGGCGCAGGAAAAAGCTTAGTGATCGCAGAGCTTGCGCGCCTTGCCCGTGGCCGCGTATTGGTGTTGGCCCATGTCAAAGAGTTGGTTGAGCAAAACCACGCCAAATATGAAGGCTATGGCTTAACCGGCGCGATTTTTTCCGCAGGCTTGGGGCGCAAAGAAACCGATCAACAAGTGGTGTTTGCCTCAGTGCAATCGGTGGTGCGCAACTTATCTGAGTTCCAAAACCAGTTCTCTTTATTGGTGATTGATGAGTGCCACCGCGTCCCCGATGACAAAAACAGCAGTTATCAAAAAGTGATCACCCATTTGCTGGAACTCAATCCGGGCATGAAAGTGCTCGGATTGACCGCAACCCCCTATCGGCTCGGGATGGGATGGATTTACCAGTATCACACCCGTGGTTTAGTGCGCAGTGAAGAGCCGCGTTTTTTCCGCGACTGTATTTTTGAGCTACCCATTCACTATTTATTGGATGAAGGTTTTCTCACCCCCGCTCAATTGATTGATACCCCTGTCATGAGCTATGACTTTTCGCAGTTGAAACCAGCCAATACGGGGCGCTATCGTGAATCAGAACTCGACTTGGTGATTGAGCAGTCACAACGCGCCACTCCGCAAATTGTTGCCCAGATCATCGAGCTTGCCAAAGCGCGACAAGGGGTGATGATTTTTGCGGCGACCGTGCGTCACGCCGAAGAGATCTACCGTTTACTGCCTACCGAGCACGCCGCCTTAGTGATCGGTGATACCCCAACGCCAGAGCGTGATCGCATTATCCAAGCGTTCAAGCAGCAACAGATTAAGTTTTTGGTCAATGTGTCCGTACTCACCACCGGATTTGATGCGCCGCATGTCGATTTAATTGCGATTTTAAGGCCAACAGAATCGGTCAGTCTCTATCAACAAATTGTCGGCCGCGGGCTACGCCTTGCGGCGGGCAAATCCGACTGTTTGGTGCTCGACTATGCGGGTAATCAGTACGATCTGTATCAACCTGAAGTGGGCGATCCAAAACCCGATTCAGACAGCGAAATCATCACCATTCCCTGCCCCGCTTGCGGTTTTAACAATAACTTTTGGGGCAAGCTGGATGCGAACGGCTTTCTGATTGAGCACTATGGCCGCCGCTGCCAAGGCTATTTCACCGATGATGAGACGGGTGAGCGCGAGCATTGTGGCTACCGTTTTCGAGCCAAATACTGCAATGAATGTGGTGCGGATAACGACATCGCCGCTCGCATCTGCCATGAGTGTGACGCCACGTTAGTGGACCCCGACAAGAAACTCAAAGAGGCACTCAACCTGAAAGATGCGCTGGTGTTTGAATGTACCGACATGAGCCTAAAAGTTCATAAAGACGCCAAAGGGAAAAGCCAGCTTCAAGTGACTTACCACGGGCAAGATGCGGTGCAAGTACACCAATTTTGGTCACTGAATACGCCGCGCCAAAAGCAGCAATTTCACGACCAATTTGTACGTCCACATCTGGCTGACAAACATCGGCCTTTTGAGGCAGCAACGCCCGCCAAAGTCGTGGATCATCAGCACCGTTTTCGTCCACCCCTGTTTGTGATTGCGCGAAAATCGGGCCGCTTTTGGGCCATTCGAGACAAAGTATTTGCCGATGAGTTCGCCTCCCCAACCGACGTTCACCTATCAAACCGAGACTAGGCAAACCCAAAGCAGACGTTCATCATCTAAACCATAGCGATGGGGGTTTCGCAATTCACTTTCTGTTCATTTTTATCTCGTTATACTCGGCAACAGATTCAACATTCAGGTATTGACTATGCAGATTTTTCGTATGCAGCAAAGACCGCAAGCCAGCCTCCTACTCCTATTGTTGTTGCTAGGGTTTGCACTGCCCACTCACGCTGATAACAAGGTGCGAGACTGGGAACAAGGCTCGTATCGTGAAGGGACGCAAATTGAAATTGATGAAGACCAAGATGACGTTTATCGCGCCGTCCAAAAAGGGTTGATTCGCCCTTTTGCCGAACTCTATGCCACGGTCGATCAGCAGTTGAATGGGCGTTTGATCAAAGTCGAGCTTGACGAAGATGACGATGAGTGGATTTATGAGCTGAAATTGGTGTATGACAATCAAGTCTTTCGTGTCGAATACAACGCCGCTACGTTGGAGTTGATGTCCATTCGCGGGCGTAATGTGATTCGTGCCATCAAAAAATAATCGAGCAGACCATGAAAATATTAGTTGTTGAAGATGATGTTCAGTTAGGCCAGCAGATCCTCTCGGCATTAGAGCAAACAGGTTGGGTTCCCGAATTGGCACAAGATGGCATCGATGCCTTATACCGCGCCACCGCGGAAGAGTGGGACGTCATCGTACTCGATCTCGGCCTACCGAAATTGGATGGTTTGACCGTACTTAAAGGCATTCGAGACGAAAACATCAACACTCCTGTGGTGATTTTGAGTGCACGCGACACCCTCACTCAACGGGTCGAAGGTTTGAATGCAGGAGCGGACGATTACCTCACCAAACCCTTTGAAATGGTTGAGTTGATTGCTCGTATTCGCGCCCAACTGCGCCGTGCGTCTGGCAATGCCTCCCCGGTGATGCAAGTCGGTGACCTGAGTTTAGATACGCGCACTTCCAAAGTAATGTGGCAAGGGCAAGCGGTTAGCCTCACCGCCCTCGAATATAAAGTGATAGCCTATTTCATGCATAACCCTGAAAAAGTAATTTCACGCACTGAGCTTGTCGAACATATCTATAAGCAAGATTTTGACCGCGATTCCAATACCATTGAGGTATTCATCGGGCGCATTCGTAAGAAAATTGCGCCGGATGTGATCAAAACCGTGCGCGGTCTTGGGTATCAGCTGCATGCCAATTAAATCTCGGGCGTTACGTCATCTCAGCCTAAAAACCCGCTTGCTCCTTGCTGCGGCACTATGGCTAGGCGCGATGATCTTGGCCGCCGGTTATTTGATCCCAAATCTCATCCATCAATATCTGCTGGAAGATGTGCAAAACCAGTTGCAACTGTCGATGGATGAGATCACCGCCAACTTGGAAGCCAATCCACAAGGACAATTAACCCTCACCACTCGACTTGCCGATCCCCGTTTTACCCAGCCTTATAGTGGCCTTTACTGGTCAGCCACTTTAGGCGATCAAACGCTTCGCTCACGCTCGTTGTGGGATCGCTTTTTGACCGAAGAAACCCATGTTCACGGTACGATTTATCTTGGCGCGAAAGAGGAATCGTTAATTGTATTAAAGCGTACTGTTTATCTGCCCGAATTTTCACAACCCATCACAATCACGATAGGCTTAGACGATGCCCCGCTAAAAGCCACGCTACAGCGCGTGAGCAAAGAGTTGTGGATGATTCTGGCTCTATTGTTCAGCGGAATACTCATTTTAACTGGCGTACAAGTGACGTGGTCACTCCGTCCACTTTCGAAAATGCAACGCGAGCTCTCAGCCTTGCGAGATGGCCAGCAAAATGCGTTGAATGGCGATTATCCACAAGAGATTTCACCGCTAGTCAATGATCTCAACGCTCTCCTCTTTCATTACCAAGAGCTGCTTGAGCGAGCCAGACACCATGCAGGGAACTTATCCCACGCATTAAAAACACCACTTTCTGTGCTCAAAAACGAAGTCGCTCAGTTGAATGATGCCCAGCTCAGAAGCCAGTTACAGCCTTCTGTTGAGCAGATCCAGCAGCAAATTGACTACCATCTAGGGCGTGCTCGTATGGCGGGTTCCGCCAATATTCTTTCGGTTAAAACCGCACCCAGTGCGCGAGTCGATGCTATTTCACAAGCATTTGATAAGGTTTACGCTGAACGTGGAATCACCTTGGTGAATGAGCTGGATTCGGACTTAGAAGTGGCCGTTGAACCGACTGACCTAGATGAAATGATCGGTAACCTTCTGGAAAACAGCTACAAATGGGCCAACAGCTTAATTCGTGTACACAGCCAAATACTGAGTGACGATTGGGTACAGATTTGCGTGGAAGACGATGGCGCAGGCATCAGTGCAACGAACCGCGAAAAAGCCCTCAAACGCGGAGTGCGCTTGGATGAAACCACGCCCGGCACTGGGCTTGGACTTAATATTGTGAGTGAAATGGCGCACAGTTATCGTGGAGCATTGGCTTTAGGAGAGAGTCAGTTAGGCGGCTTAAAAGCCACACTGACCTTAAAACAACCCACTCGCGCAGCCAAAGCCGTCAAATCCCATTAAATGCGGTGCAAAAACGGATTTTCAGTTGCCCGAGAGAGCAATGAATGCTAGTATCCGCGCTCGTTTCTGACCCTCCTATAGGTTTGGAAACTCTACGACACGGGCAAGGTCGCATTGCCCTGTCACTCTGTTTTTTACTAATTTGAGAGTAAATACTATGAAATTCGAAGCAGTATTACGTACTGATCTAGGTAAAGGTGCGAGCCGCCGCCTACGTAACACTGGTTACTTCCCAGCGATCGTTTACGGTGGTGAAGCAGCTCCAGTTTCTATCTCACTGAACCACGATGACGTGATGAACCAAATGGACAAGCCTGAGTTTTACGAAGCTATCGTTCTGGTTATCGACGGCCAAGAAGTGAAAGTGAAGCCTCAAGACGTTCAACGCCACGCGTACAAGCCAAAAGTTGAGCACATGGACTTCATCCGTATCTAATTCCCTACCAAGGAATTACTCGGATTAAATCCAGCCTTTTGCATAAATAAGATCATCGGCATTACCAACCGAGAAATCTAAAAATTCGAAACCCCGATAGCTACCAACTGTCGGGGTTTCACCGTTTTAGAACCAATCTAATTTACAATTCACGCTTCGCTGAACTCAGGATTGACACTTGGTAGGCTCTCAAAGCAGGGCTTTGCAAAATAATAGCCTTGCATTAACTCAACGCCTGCCGCTTTTAACCAAGCAAACTCAGCATGACTCTCCACACCTTCAGCCAGCGGTTGAATATTTAAATCACTAAACAGCTTTAAACAGTTTTTCATGATCGACTGACGAACCTGATCGGCATGGATATTTCTTATCAACCCCATATCCACTTTTACAATATTGGTTTGAAAATCAGCCAATAAATTTAACCCTGAATAGCCAGAACCAAAATCATCAATTGCTGTTTGAAAACCCAAAGATTTATAGTATTCGACAATCCTTTTTATGTGATTAACATCTTCTACCCGCTCAGCCTCGGTAAATTCGAACATAATATTTTCGATCGGAAACTGGTAACGTTTCGCGGCCTCTAACGTAGTACGAATACAACGCTCTGGCACATAAATAGCGTTGGGGAGAAAGTTTATACTTAATTTACTGGTCAGTCCTAACTTGGCGGCAAGAGCAATCGCTTTAACTCTACACATTTGATCAAATAAATAACGATTATCTTCATTAACTCTTGAAATAACCGAATAAGCCGATTCGTCATTTAAACCTCTCACTAAAGCTTCATAGCCAAATATCTCTTGCGTTCTACAATTTACTATGGGTTGAAATGCCATAGTAAAATCAAAATCGAGCGAATTTTCATTCACACCACATGAACAAGTTTTGGGATCTGACGCCACAGGAATAATATGCATTTGACTATGCCTTAATTATAGACTGATTAAAGACTAGTTATATTCGACACATAAAGCAAAGATTCTACTGAATCTTACTTCATCAAAAGGGTCACTCAAAGCTCTCCTCAGCAAAACGAGCCGCTCGCGCCTGCATCAAGCTGCAATGTGTAGCTGCCATGAGTTCCGCTAAGGTTATGGACGGATTTTGCTGAACTAAACGCTGCAGCTGGACTTCGATGGGTTCAATCTTGTCGCTCGGCAGCCTTAAACCGGCTTCCACGCGTCGAATCAGATATTCAGCAACTTGATATTCGGTCTGCTTGATTTGGATAACAAATTTCTGCATCGAGGCAGCTTCACCTAATAACTGCCAATTTCGCGAGCGACGAATACGATTTAACTCGCAATCAAAAGTCTGTGCCTGCAGTTTCAATCGCTTAACGGTATCGCTACCTATCCGATGAATCAAAGAAGGCAAAGTAATGGCTATCGCTTGATCGGTTGTTGGCATCTCTCCACTCCAGTTATTAAGGTTCTCTCAAATACGTTCTGGATAGTGATGATAATTAACATCAATATACCAAGAGCATTCAATGGGTATTTTATAACAGTGGGTTCATTTTCAGTGTCTGATATTGTCAGTAGACCGTCATCCTTGTGGATATCATCCATAAAAATCATGATCTACGTATCATAACGTTATGAAATTCAATCCAATTATCCAGTTTGGACCATACTCAAATCAGTATAATTTCATTAACTTTTTAATTTTTGTCGGGGGGATGGATGATGGTATCCAATCAACATAACAATGCTCATCGCACAATAATAGCGGGCACTACAAACTCACTGCATAGCGTTGGCCTACGCTTGAAACTGATCGTGGTGCTGATCGTGGTTTCCATTCTTTTCTTGGGTTTCAAAGGCTTAACAGGCATGCAAAGTGCTTCAGATTCGATTGAATCGCTTTATACAAAAGGAATGCAACATACGATTCGTGCTGGACGCATATTGGATGAATTAGGCAGCGCGCGCAGCCAACTGCTATTAGCTTTCCAACATGACCCATCCTCCAAGTACGCGTTGATGCATGATCATCCGATCACAATGCACGTCGAAGGAATCCAAACATCGCTGACCAATTTGCACCGTATTGTGGATAACGAAATATTAGCTACCGTATTGGATGCTCAAGAAAAAGCCGTGATCCAAACCTTGAAAGAAAAGCTGGATCAAGTCACTCGTCAAGGATTTGAACCCGCTCTCCAACAGCTCAAGGCTGAAAAATACGATGCGGCTAACTTAATTCTGCTCCAAGTCATTAACCCTCTTTATAACGAGATAAAAAAAGCGGCGGAAGCCTTTCTCGACATTCAAACCCAAGAAGGAAAAAATAACTTTTCTGCCTCTCAACACGAGATTAACCAATTTATCTGGATAGTCAGCTTACTGGGTGCTTTTGCCTTGATAGTGACTACCAGCTTAGCACTACTGATTGCTAAGCGAGTCAATAATGCCGTGCATCACTTAGCAAGTTCTGCCACCCATATTGCCGCTGGCGATCTCACTCAACGCATCCCCGTCACTGGGAACGATGAATTTTCGGATATTGCTAAATACGTCAACCGAATTGTAACGAGCTTTCAAGAAGTCATTAGCAGTAATCGCCACTCAGTCTCTGCTTTAGCGACGGCTGCCGAGGAAAACGCGGCCGTTGCGATGCAAACGAAGCAAAATATCGTCGAACAGCAGTCGCAAACACAGCAAATTGCTGCCGCAATCCATCAGTTCACCGCCACCGTACACGAAGTCGCGCAAAGTGCAGGCCTTGCTGCAGAAGCCTCTGAAGAAGCAGAACAAGCCGCGATGCAGGGACGCAAGGTCGTTGAGGAAAATATTGCGATGATTGAAGGGCTATCCAACGATTTACAAAAGATGCTTGCCGCCATGCAGTTACTTGCCAAAGATTCAGAAGACATTGGCAGTGTTGTGGATGTGATTCAGAGTATTTCAGAGCAAACCAATTTATTGGCGCTGAATGCTGCGATCGAAGCCGCTCGCGCGGGTGAACAAGGACGCGGATTTGCAGTCGTCGCCGATGAGGTCAGAACCTTAGCAAGCCGCACCCAAGAATCGACGAAACAAATCCTACAGACAGTGCAGCGCTTACAGCAGAGCAGTCGAGATTCGGCGAATTTAATTGAACAAGGGGTTTCTGGAGCATCAAAAGCCGTTGAAAAAGCACGTTTGGCAGGGACGGCGCTGTCTCAAATTACGGCTAACGTCGATCGTATCTCGACCATGAACACGCAAATTGCGACGGCGTCAGAGGAGCAAAGTGCGGTGACTGAGGAGATCAATAAAAACATCATCACCATCAGCGAAATCTCCAACCAAACCGCGTTGGGAGCACAACAAAGCTCTGAAGCAACCTTGGAGTTGGCAAGACTCGCCGAGAGCATGCAACAGGAAGTCGCGCGTTACAATGCCTGACATATCCCAAAACGACTTGGAGTGGCAGCGAAACGAAAAACGAGTCTATTCATCAACATCTCAAACGATGTGATTAGGGTGAGCGAACGTGCGAACACTGCTGCTTCAAGTGGGGAGAAATGCCTTAAATAGGTTTACGTGATGCTAATTGCTTGAAACAGAAGATAATTCGACGTTTAACCAAACTTTGACAACTCTAAAAATCATTCACCCGAGCACAGTAGCACTTTATGCTGCGATCTCACCCTTATGTTGCAGAATTTGATCTTGAGCCACAAAGATAAATCTGCTGAATAGTTTCTCTCTGTGTAACGTGCAAAGCGTGGTAGTTTGAGCCCAATAGAGCTATGGCTCTATTCACTACAACAAGAAAAAGGGTTCACCTATGCATAAACCACTCTCCATAGCAGTGCTTCTGACTGTTGCACTGGTTGGCTGCCAATCAGAAGAAACACAAAGCAACACCGGACTAACAGCGCAAGCGAAGGCGGATGCCGTCGTTGCACAAAAGCGTCAATTGGCGGAATCCTTCAGCCAAAACTATGCCGCTTACGCGCACACACTCAAAACACAAATCAGTGCAGATAACTTGAGCATTTCAGTCTCTGAACTGGTGGAATCCGCGCCAAATACTGAGATAAGCCAACAGTTACGCTCTGCAGATAAGAATGTGCGCACCTTAAAAGGTATTGACCAGTTTACAGAGCAACTTCTGCAACTGCGTTTGGCCGATGCTTCGATGCTCAAAGAGTGGCAAGAAGGACAAAGTCCGCTGTTTGCTTTTGAGCCGAGTGGTAACGATGATAGCTGGCAATACATTGAAGCTTATGATGTGTATGGCCAAATCCACCAACTCGATGTCTACCAATTGCCAGATGTTCCCGTCTTTGTGGTTGATAACGACAGCGCCGTCGAACTCAAAGCGGGTCTACAAGCCATGCGTGCGGAAATGCAGCGCTTGGGGCAAAGCCCACAATTGTCTACGCAAGAGAGTAGCTCAATTGAAGCATCGACACGTTCTTTGAGTCGCTCTGCATCCGCCGATACAGCGCCCATTTCCACCACTGTTTTAAAGAAAATTCGTCTGCAAGATGACAAAGAACCTTGGATTTCAGGCCGTGCCGAAATTTATGCGCTAGTCACTGGAGTTGATCCAAGCCGCGATAAACCAACCATTGATCTGATTGATATGCCTTATCTGGATTACGATAAGCAAGATTATTTCCCGAATCAGGTAGTCATTCACTGGACTCGCTATCGCTGGGGTGCTGCGGACATGATCCTCATGGAGCAAGATGATGGCACGGATTATAAAGAACTAGCGAAACAACTGGTGAAAGTGGCGGAAGAGGTGCTCAAACTTATCCCTGATCCTGAAGTGCAAGGCTACGCGATTATTGCGCAGATCACGGGAAAAATTATCGAGGCCATTCCCGATGGTGTCCTTGTGAATGATGACGACTTCGTTGATGTGTTTTATACCCTAATGCAAGACACACAATACACCGATCATCCGGGAGCCAACGGCAATGCAACGGCAACATTTGAGCCTTTGACGATTTATCCGACGAAATAAGAACCGTAATTTCATTAATGATCGATTGCAAAGCCTCACAGCTTAAGCGTGAGGCTTTATTTATTATTTATTTCAGTTCATCTTTTTGCTCTTTATAAGGTGGTTTTGCGCTAATCGATTGCTCTTTAGCAACAGCCTCCTCATCAATCGCCAATTCTTCGTAAGCGTTCCCTGGAATAGTCGAAGGAATCGCAACTGCATGAATCGCCATATCCCAGCCAATGACAGTTTCGTCTTCCCCTCCCGCACTTTCTGGACCAGTAAATGCTTCATTTCGTAATGGCAAAGAATGACCAATCACTTGCGTTATATGCTCCTCAGCATTTTCCAAAGGTGTATTCGTTCGATAAAAACGTTCTAATGAAGCACGAGGGATATACACTCTTAGCATTACCCCACGAGCGTCCCGCTCAGCACGGGTCGGAAGTCCATACTCCCCTGTCCCTTCTTTGATCCGAGCATAACCATGGGCAACTTCAGCGTGAGTTGCAACATATAACCCGCCCCACTTTTCCTCGTTTTCAGTGTTGTTGCCTCTCGGAACAGGGGCAATTCTATTCACTATGGTTTGCGCAGCGACATGATTCGTACCATGGTAACCCACGAACACATAACCCTCTCGAGTCAGAGCTTGATGTGTTGCTTCGAGTTCCTGATAAGTCCAATTTGTGACTCCTTGAGGGGTGATTACCGCACGGTTTTCAGGCAAATATGAACGACCAGAACGAGACTCAATGTTAATATTGGCTTGATCGTTGTTTGACGCCACACAAGACTTATCAGCATCTGGGCAAAATAAAGAGAGGATATCGGCAGCTTGTGCACCCGCACTGGTTTGCTCAGGAGTTAATCCGGGATGGTGAGTGACATAATCGTTATAGATCTGTCGAGCAACGGTTAAAACCTGTGTAACCATGCCGGGGTTATTTTCATTAATTTGTCTAAGAGCACTTAGCCTTTCAGCCACCTCTGGTTCTTGTTCGTCAAGATTCAGAGTAAATACGCTATCTAGATGAGAGAATAAAATTCTCGTCGCGACAAATAAACTCACAATATTCTGCGCTTGATAGGCACATGATAAATCATCCGTTAAATCCCTAGGTTTCCGACTGCGCGCCAAAGTTTCTAATGGCACACCACAGACTCGATGAGCAGCAAGTGCCTCCATCGCATTCTTCTTGGAGAAATGGATGCGCTGTTCAACGGTTTTTTGTTCTATCCCTTGCTTAACCGTAATCGCCTTCGGAGTTCCTGCAACAGTTTTATAGGCTCCACCATGCCAATCGTCACCATAAGTACAAAGCTCAGGATCTTCATAGAAACATAAAACCACTTTTGGTAATGTCGTGAGCCAGTTTGCCCAACGCTTATGACGCGAACCATTTTTATGCGCCGCTTTGTAACTGACACTTGGCCAAGAAATGGCAATACTTTGTTCTGGTCGCGTTACCGCAAAAGAGACATTACCTTGATTTTCCCACTGTTCTAACGTTTGGTTATCGAGATCAATACTATATAGTTTAGGCACCTCGATGATATTTCTTTGCTGATCGAGCTCATCAACGGAAATTTTAATGCTTGCAGGAGAATCTTCACCAATAGGCACTAACCAATTAATCGCAAATTCACCCTCTTTTCGGTTATAAGAGTACGTTTTTGTACCATTTTCTGTCGTAATATCTAAATTAATGACACCAAAAGGCGCATCTTGATTAACATAATGTCTAGTCGCTCTTACTGTGGCAAATTCACCAATAGTAATAATGGACTCTCCTTTGTCCTCATCCTTAATATCATTCTGCTCATCATTAATCGTCATCGAGTAATACAGAACACCTTCATCTAAAACAACATCACTAGGGATAGACAATTTTGATTGAATCGGCTTACCCGGTTCCGGGGTCAACGAACATGGCGAACGGCATTCATCAAATATCTTTAACTCATCTTCGACTGCTAATGTGGGATGAGCCATACTGGATATCACCGTAGCCCCTGCTATTAATAACATCTTCTTCATTACTTTCTCCAAATAAAATGTCAAGTACAGAATGTACTCGCAATTAGGATTAAGTTAATGAAATTAAAATCGCCAATAAAATTAACAAAAACCAGAAGCATCATCACACAAAATAAGTATTTATATTTTTTAATTTCAACCTTAAAAAATATAAATAATCAACTTACTTAAAGTTAATTATTTATATTTGTAAGGCTTGTTTAAAAATTAAATTCATAGCCTAGATCTATACCAAAACTACTTGAAGTTGCAGG